>CAZYUZ010000056.1:0-10567 GCA_964650775.1 uncultured Lachnoclostridium sp.
GAATTTGCAAACGAAAACAATCTGGTGCGAAAAAAGGATGAAAATGGCAACAATATTGGCGGATATTTAGATCCTGAAAAGAGAAATATCACAGCACTAAAGCTTCGGGGTGAAAAGTCAGAAGGCTTGGTTCTGCCAATTGAGGTTTTGAGCAAATATACGAATATTGACAAGTTAAAAGAGGGAGATCAGATTACTACTTTAAATGGTCATGAAATTTGCAAAAAATACATTCCGAATTCGAAAAAGAGAGGCAGCAATGGAAGCTCTTCTGGAAATATCAGCAGAAACAAAAAAGAAGAAAAGGAAAAAATTTCCTATCCATTTTTTGTAGAACACATTGATACTGCGCAGCTTGCGTACAATCAGAATGCGTTTAAAGAAGGAGATATTTGTTATATTACCTTAAAAATGCATGGTACTTCTGCGAGAACAGCAAACACCATTCAGGTGACGAAGAAGAAAGCTCCAAAATTATTAAAGGCACTGTTTGGTATGAAAGATAAAGAAATCATAGAATATCAGCCTGTCAGTGGCACAAGGAGAACAACTCTTAGGGATTATGAAGGCGGCTGGCATGGAAGCGATGCATTTCGTAAGAAATACCATGATTTGTTCAAAGACAAATTGCCAAAGGGAATGGAAGTCTTTTACGAAATTGTTGGTTGGGTCAATGAAAGTACAACCATTATGGGGAAATGTTCAAATAAGCTGGTCAAAGACAAGGAGTTTTCTAATCAATATGGAAAAGAAACAGTATTTTCTTATGGATGTCAAACAGGTCAAAGCGATTGCTATGTTTACAGAATGACCATGACAAATTCTGATGGATATAGTGTGGAACTTCCATGGGAACAGGTACAGGCAGAATGCGAAAGAATGGGTGTAAAATGTGTGCCAACTTTTGAACGTTTCATATTTACAACCTGGGAAGACTTAATGGCTCGTGTAGAAAAGTACTATGACGGCGTGGACCCTGTAGGAAAAACTCATATCAGAGAAGGCGTAGTGGTGCGTATTGACAACCGCAGCAAATTTACTGCTTACAAGCATAAAAATTTCTATTTCAAGGTTCTGGAAGGAATTATCAAAGATACTGCGGAAGAACCGGATATGGAGGAAGCAGAGGAACTTAGATAAATCATTTAGCACATGAAAGAGAGGAATTTACTATGGAAAAATACAATGCAATTTACATGAATCCATTCTTTAATATGGAAGAAGGACTTGATTACTGGTTTTTATACGATTCGGCTGATAATCTGGAAGAGGGAGCGGACTTGCTGCTCTTTTCTGGGGAAATGAATCAGATTGAACTACATAATGTGGATCTAGGAAGCTGTGATTTTATTCTCTATAAAGCAGGAGAATTTAAAATTGAAGGATGCATGCCTGTGTCTATGGATATGCTTGGTCAGTTTCATGTAGAACCAGAGATTGCACTTAAAGAAAATGGAATCGATTTTGTACGTCGTGAAGGAATTGCAGATATCAATTATCACATCATTACAGGACCAAATGGATTTTGTGCAGTGAAAATGTTCGATCTGGATGAAGATGATAGATGCCCAATAGCATTGAAAACATGTTTTAATGTGGCAGAGACGACTCTTTGTGAACGAAATCTGGAACAGATTGAAGTCAGTCTGCATGGCGAGGACTTGACAGAGTATTTTGTGAACCTCTTGAAAGATGATGAGGTTTATGAAACGAAAGAAGCATTACAGCTGCTGCGTATCCTAACGGATAAATGCCTTTTTGCTCAGGTGAAGTTTTTGGAAGGAACAGTTACATTTAACAATGGATTCTTTTCCGATCATACAATGACGATTCGTGAAAATGGAGAGGAAGCAGTAACCTATTCAGCGAGTGAAAGACAGATGGAGTTTATGAACTGGATATTGTAAGAAAAAATGCAGGTCGTTTAACCGACCTGCATTTTTTCTATGTAAGCGAATTATTTATTTGCTTTTACTTCTGCAAAATATTCTTTACAAAGCTTTACAACTACCGGGCTTAATAATGCAACTGCAATTAAGTTTGGAATTGCCATCAGACCGTTTAATGTATCTGCGATTGCCCATGCAAGAGAAAGTTCAACCGTACCTGCGATGCAAGCGAACAGACAGAAGATTACCTGATATATTTTTGCAGCTTTAAAACCGAAGAGATATTCCACACAACGTGTTCCGTAAAGAGCCCAAGTAAGAACTGTAGACAATGCAAACAGTGTCAGACAGATTGCAACTGCAATACCTGGGATTGCTCCGCCAAATACGGACTGGAAGCCCATGATTGTAAGGTTTGCACCGATATCTGCACCGTATTCGATATTCTGAACACCTACACCAAGTAATACAACCAAAGCTGTCATTGTACAAACAACGATTGTATCCATGAAAACTTCGAATACACCGTAGATCCCCTGTTTGACTGGATGGTCAACGTCTGCGGCTGCATGAGCGATTGGAGCAGAACCAAGACCGGCTTCATTAGAGAAGATACCGCGGCCAACACCTTTTGTGATAGCTGTTTTAATTCCAACACCTGCAAGACCACCGGCTACAGAAGCTGGATTGAATGCACCTTTTACGATTGCAGCAAGTGCACCTGGAAGTGCTCCTATATTTACAACGATTACGATCAGTGAAGCGAAGATATAAATGACTGCCATCACTGGTACTAATAAAGAACAAACATCAGCAAGACGCTGGATTCCGCCAAGTAAAACAAATGCACAGATGATTGCGCAGATAATTGCTACAACCCAGGCAATGATTGTCTGCTGGGATTCTGTAGTTGCAACAAATCCTGAAATTGCGGTATTGATGGTACTAGCGATTGTATTGATCTGAGTCATGTTACCAATACCGAATGCTGCCAGAGCACCAAATGCTGCGAAAATGCATGCAAGCCATTTCCACTTCTTTCCAAGACCGTTTGTAATGTAATACATTGGTCCGCCGACCCAGTCACCTTCTTTGTTACGTTCACGGTATTTGATTGCTAATGTTACTTCAGAGAATTTTGTGCACATACCAAGAAGTGCAGAAACCCACATCCAGAAAACAGCACCAGGACCACCGATTGCAATCGCACCGGATACACCAGCGATATTCCCTGTACCAATGGAAGCTGCTAATGCAGTACACATTGCCTTGAATGGTGAAACAGAACCTTCTTTTGATTCGGTTTTTTCAAGTGCTTTTCCGAGAGTGTTTTTCATAATGTGCCCGAAATGTGCAAACTGTGGAAATCCACAACGAACACTTAAGTAAACACCAATACCGAGAATCAGGACCATCATAGGGAGTCCCCAGACAAATCCGTTGATTGTTGAATTTAGGTTTGTAATAAATTCTACCATAATAATTCTCTCCTCAATCCTTAAAAATGAAAATTAATGGGCTTATTATATATGGGAATTCCAATAATTGCAAGGGTTTTCTTTAGAAAATTACCGCATTAAAGTGTGAAAATTCTAATTAATGATATGAAGTTGTACTTATTATGATATTACTTGACAAATTTAGTGTATTAAAGTATAATTTTACCATATTTTCGTGTATAGAATGAGTGTGTACATGACTTCCTGAAATATGTATATGACGGCACGAGAAAAATCATTCTAAAGAGAGAGGAATAAGGATTATGATTAGTAATGGTTTTACCTACATAGCATTTCTTATGTGTTTGGCAGGTCTTCTGCTTTATGCAGAAAAAAATGTAAAATCAGCAGCAGTGAAAAAAGTGTTTAACTTCGTACCACCATTGGTATGGATTTATGTATTAAACATGATTTTCTGTACAGTTGGTTTATTTAACTTTAACGATAGTGGTGCTCAGGCAGCATACTCTAACTTAAAGAACAACCTACTTTATGCAATGATCTTTGTTATGTTACTTCGTTGTGACATTAAGAGACTTGCAAAACTTGGCGGCCGTATGGTTGCAATCTTCTTAGGCGGTTCTGTATCAATTATGATCGGTTTCGTTCTTGCATTTATTATTTTCAAAGGCTCTCTTGGTGGCGGCGAATTCGCATGGCCAGCAATGGCTGCTCTTTGTGCTTCATGGATCGGTGGTTCTGCGAACATGGCAGCGCTTGAAGCAGCATTCCCAATCGACCCAACAGCTTACGGCTGTGCACTTGCAGTAGATACAGTTTACTACTCTGTATGGATTGCGTTATTACTTATCTTAGTAAAATATGCTCACAAATGGGACAACGCAGTAAAAGCAGATACATCCAAACTTCAGGCAGTTGCTGAAGCAACAGAAGCTGAAGCTCATGCAGAAAAGAAAAAAGCTACTTCTGCAGACTGGATTTTCTTAATTGGTTTATCATTAGCAGTTTCCGCATTTTCACAGTGGGTTGGCGGTATTTTAAATGGCGGTTTAGTTTCTATCGGACTTAATATGTTTGATAAAGGAACAATGACAACTGTATTCGTTACAGTACTCGGTCTTGTTTGTGCTCAGACAAAACTTGGTAAAGTACCAGCAGTTGAAGAACTTTCCAATGTATACCTTTACGCAGTAGTTTCCTTACTTGCTTCTAAAGCTTCTTTAGTTGACTTAGTAAGTGCTCCAATGTGGATCGTAGCAGGCCTCTTTGTACTTGTTGTTCACGTTGTAATCTACTTCATTCTTTCAAAATTATTCCACTGGGATCTTTGCATGGTTTCCACAGCATCCCTTGCAAATATCGGTGGTAGTGCATCCGCTCCAATTGTTGCATCTGCTTACAACCCAGCATATGCAGGTATCGGTGTATTAATGGGTGTGTTTGGTGCTGCAATCGGTAACTTCTGTGGTATCGCAGTTGCGTATATCATGCAGTTCCTTTGCTAGTCCATAGGAGATAACTTAAATTTCACAAGGCTGTCGCGTTTTGGCGCGGCAGTCTTTTTTCGTATCAGGAGAATACTTATGAGAATTAATGATCATTTTCGTTATTTAAATATTGGGCTGCCGGAAGATATTTTGCGCAGAAAGATGCATGGGGATTTTGAAGGAGCGATTCGCTTGATCGACCAAAAGCTTTCCCAGGAGATTCCGGATGCTATGAAAAGCTGTCTGATCGTACAGAGAGAAATCATCTCCAGAATGTCAGCGGACTATCCTTATTCCAAGGAAGAAGCAATTGCAATTGTACGTGAATACATTCCGGATTTTGAAGAAGCAGAATTTGATGAGAGAGTAGATAACGGAAGAATCCGCTGGATTTATATTAATGGAGAAATGCGTATCTTCAACCGTTTCTTCCAGTCCATGGTAAAGGCGGATCCACCATTTGCTGCTCGTGCAGGCGTTTCTCTTCCAGGTGTGGAAAGCAATGTCAATAAAAATGTGGTAAGTCTTTTGGATAAAAGCATGCAAAAAATGAAAGAGAACGGCAGCATGACAAACCGCATTCGCATCCGTGCATCGATCAAGGTCAAGGATGAAGTCTTTGAAAAAGGAATGTTTATCCGTGCTCATTTGCCAATCCCTGCTATGTGCGAACAGCAGACAGAAATAAAAATTGAAAAAATGTATCCGGAAAATGGTATGATTGCACCGCTGGATGCTTCACAGCGTACCATCTGCTGGGAAGAAAACATGGAAGAAAATCACGAATTTTATGTGGAATATTCTTATCTTCACAGAGCAGAATATCATGATACGGAAAATATGGGACCATCCGACACGGTGCAGCCAAATTTCTTTGTGCATGAAGAAGCACCACATATCGTATTTACACCATATATCAAAGAGCTTGTAAAAACTTTGACCAAAGGCGTGACAGACCCGCTGGAAAAAGCGCGTATTTTTTATGATTTTATTACTTTAAATATGAAATATACATTTATGCCGGCATATTTTGGTCTGGAAAACATTCCGGAAACCTGTGCAAGAAGTTATACAGGAGACTGCGGTGTATTTGCGCTTCTGTTCTTAACATTATGCCGCTGTGCTGGAATCCCGGCGTGCTGGCAGAGTGGTCTGACAGCGGAACCGGATTTCTGTGGTGGTCATGACTGGGTGCGTTTCTACGTAGCACCGCATGGCTGGATGTTTGCAGATACTTCCTACGGAACAGGGGCTGTTCGACTGGAAAAAGAAGAAAGACGTAAATTCTACTTTGGAAATCTGGATCCATACCGTATGGTGGCGAACAGTGAATTTATGGCACCATTTACCATTGATAAGGACCACTGGAGAGCAGATCCATATGATAACCAGCTGGGTGAAATGGAGACAACAGACAGAGGTCTGAGATATGGTGAATTTAGTTATAGTAAGGAGACACTTCTCTGTGAAGAAGTAGAATAAAAATCTATCTGATGCGTCCATCTGCGTAATATTTACAATTCAGGTCAAGTTCGATATAATGATTGTCAGTTTATCGGAGGAAATCATGATGAAAAGACTGCTTTTAGGGATATGTTTATGTATTTGCAGCTTCCTGGTGGCATGTAGTCACGGCGAGGATGAGAGCGCAGATACAGGGGTAAAAATTAAATGGCTGTTGCCGGCAGATATAGATGATATCCGTGAATCGGAGGAAGCGTTGGTTGAACAGGAACTAAAAAAGGCTTTTGAAGATTTGAACATAGAAATTGATTTGTGTTTTTTGGAAGAAGACTCTTATACCAGTCAGGTGTCAAAGATGCTGCAGACCGAGCAGGCATGGGATATCCTGTTTTTAAATCAGGAATTAAACCAGATTATGAGAAATGAGACAAAGAAATTCTTTGCGCCGATTACGGAACTTCTAGATACAGAATATGAGCAGCTGTATGATGCCATTCCTGAATATGCATGGGATGTCATGACGGTGAATAAGGAGATTTATGCCATTCCAAACAAACATTGCTGGGCTTGTCAGGAAGGCTATTATGTACGGCCGGACGATCTGAAAGCCTATGGAAAAGGGATGAAAGCAGATTCCATGGTAACCTTTGAGGAAATTGACTCTTTTCTTGAACAGGTGACTTATGAGGAAGCGTGTATTGGCACCTATATTCCACAGGATCAATGGGCGAAAGAATTATATTCCAACGGATTCTATTTTTCCGGAGAGTTAGAAACGCTGGGAGTTATCCGGGAAGGTCAGGAGACTTTTATTGTAGAAAATATGTTTGAAACGCCGGAGTTTGAAGCATATTGCCAACGAATGAGAGACTGGAACAAAAATGGTTATATCAGAGAGGATTCTGTAATCCGCGATGTCAATCAGGCAGTTATTTCGCAGGAAAAAGAAAATGGATTGTTTGCATTAGAGCCGATGGAAGATATCGCACTTGGGATGGAAGAAAAGAGCTCTCTTGCAGCAATTGCGACCTCTGAAGTGATTGTATCACCAAACAAAGTGGCTGAATACGCGACAGCCTTTAATGTGAACTCAGAGCATCTGACGGAAGCAATGGCATTGGTGGAAGCAATCTATCATGACGAAGTAATCTACAATTTGATTCTGTATGGCATTGAAGGAAAGCATTATGAAAAGATGAATGACAGACAGATTCGAAAAATCGCAGATTCCGGCTATGGTCCGGATGATGCGGGGGCGGTAGATGAGACTGCTTTAGGAAATCAGTATTTGAGCTATGTCATGGAAGATGAAGCATATGATCAGTGGGAAACTCTGGAAAACTGGGAAAAGAATGCAAAAGTACCTGAAACAATGGGATTTTTCTTCCGTACAACCATAGTTGCTGATGAAATTAAAAACGTGTCTGCAATTCTGGATTCTGATTTGAGATTATTGGAAACGGGAAGTGTGGACGTAGACTCCTTTTTGCCAGAGTTTTTGGAAAAATTGCGTGAAGCCGGGGCAAACCGAATTGTCGCGGAATATCAAGTTCAATTAACAAGATGGATAAATAATAAGAGTGAATATTAATGAAAAACAAAAACAAGGATTATTTTAGCGTAATCAGTAAGGTCATGGTGATTACCTTGACGGTGTCTGTGCTTTTGGGCTCGCTTTTGATGTTTGCAGTATCAAAATACAGCGTATCCCAGGAAAATGACAAACGTATTGGTGCCATGCTGGGACAGATTGAAACAGATGTGAATAAGACCAATGCGCTGATTGCTGATTTTGCCGGAAATATACAAAACGATTATTTGATATACAACTTAATGCATTCTTTCAGGATTTCTACAGAAGAATATTATCGGGCGGTGGAATCACTGAAAAATGATACACTCTATAGCCATGGGTTTCTGAAGGAAGTCTATTTGTACAATGCGACAAACGGGAAGATTTATTCTACCAGCGGTTATCTGACTATGGCAGAATCCGGATTGAATGAAATTCTGGCAAGCGCTGAGAAAATTAAAAATGGAGTTCCGATTTTCAGGGAATCAAAGATTGGGCTTGAAAAAGGCAATGTTGTCTGCACGTTTTTCTTTTCATCCGAAAAACTCGGAATTAATGATAAGAACAGTTTTTTGGCAATGGATGTATCCATCGATGAGTTTGTGAAGAACTTTACCAGTGAATTATCAACCCAGGATTGTGAAGTGCTGATTGCGGACAGCAATTATCAGATTCAGTGGCAATCGGAAAACAATATTCATGTGGATAATGTGCAGGATTTTCAGAAGGTGCTGCAGTCTTATTATAAAAATGGAAAAGGCAGCTTAAAATGTGACGGAGAAAAATATGCACTGACAGCTATTCCGTATGATCAATATGAATGGAATATTGTCTGCCTGAACGAAGAAAGCGGATTGTACGGTTCTATTCGTTTGATGACTGCCCTGTGGATTATAGTAACACTTTTGTTGACATTTTTGGGTATCTATGTATCAAGGCAGGTATCCCGGTATATTTACCGACCGGTCAAAGAAACATTGATACAGTTGGAAAATGTATTTGTGCAGGATACCGATATAAAAAAACAATATGGAGAATTTCAGATTATTCTGGATAGTATCAGGGATTTAGGCAAAGGAAAGCGAGAGCTTGCTTTTGTAAAAATAAAACAGAGAAAAGCAGAGTGTGAAGAGATTATTCGTAAGATACTGGAACAAAGCTTTGAATTGACAGATGAAAAAGTAGATCGTTTGAATGAAAATTTTAAATGTAATTTAAAGATGGAAAGTCCATCGTTGATGGCAATGATTCGTTTTTTGACAGGATCAGAACCATCTAAAGAAGAAAAAGAGTTGTTGTGCTTTTCCATGGCGAACATTTTCGAGGAAAAACTGGGAGAGAACTATCATAATTATATTTATTCCATTGTAGATTCATCTCTTGTTTTTATTATCAATGACGTGAGCAATCATGAAAAACAGGACATTGTCAAACATCTCATGGATGCAAAAACAATCTACGAAGAGTTGATGAATCAGAAACTGCAGATTACCATGTGTGATGATTATGAAACACTATTAGATACATCGACAGTTTATGACAAATGTATGTATTTGGAAAAATATCATACATTGGGTGTTGGAGATGGATGTATTACAACACAGAATATTGCTTCTAACGAAAACAATAAAAATGTCAGATATGATGCAAAACTGGATGAATGTCTGAAACAGGCAGTTTTTGTAGAAAACATTATGAGTCTTCACAGCACCATCGACGCGATTTTTGCGAATATCAGAACGCTGAAATATGAAAATGCAGTATTGTCACTGCTGCATCTTACAACTTATACTCAGGATATCTTAAATGAAAAGAATCAAAAGAAACTGGATTCCGATGTATATGATTTTACAGCATTAAAAAAGAGTGTTTTTGAAGAGCTGCCTTTCCGTGAGTTTGAAAAACAGTATACAGAGATCGTTTTGGATTTTATGAAAAAGATCATAAAGAAAAAAGAGTCCAATCAGAATGATCTGCTGGAAAAAGTGAAGCAGTATATTGAAGAAAACTATGACAATACGGAATTGTGTGCCCAGAGTATTGCGGATAAATTCAAATTATCAGCAAAATACTTATCTTACGCATTCAAGGAATATACAGGGATGTCGCTGCTGGTATATTTGCAGAAAAAACGTATTGATACGGCATGCGAGCTTTTGGAAAAAACGAATATGACGGTCGGAGAGATTACCTGCAAGATAGGCATTGAAAATGAAAATTATTTTTATACATTGTTTAAAAAGAATGTAGGAATGACTCCAAAACAGTACAGACAGGCGAAAATTATGTTGTAAATGTACGAAAATCCAAAATTAAATAAAAAGGTAAATTTTAAAGATGTTTTCGGATGAAAACATCTTTTTTTGTGCTTGAAAACAGAAGATACTTTGAGTGATAATAAGGATAGTAAACTGCGGAAAGGATGGTTGCAATTATGAACTATTTAGAACAGTTAAAAAATCCTAGAGAGAACTGTAGAGGCCTCACCAGATGGTGGTGGTATGGTTGTGCGGTAAAAAAAGATGAGATTGCACATCAACTGGACGAAATGAAAGACAAAAATATCGGCGGTGTCGAGATTCAGATTATGTATCCGGTAACTGCAGATGATGCCAAATCAGGGCGCAAGAATATTGAATATTTTTCACCGGAATTCTTTGATATTCTTGATTATACCTGTACGGAAGCAGAAAA
>CAZYUZ010000057.1:0-10404 GCA_964650775.1 uncultured Lachnoclostridium sp.
TTCAAATCCGGTTGTCGCCTTGAAAAGTCCTGATATTCAGGACTTTTTTTATTGCCTGAATTTACATTTTTGACATCCAAAATATAGAGTGTTATAATAACCAACATAAGTTGTTATATGATGTCTTAACTAGTGATTTCGCTAGAAATCGCCAGCATACTTAAAATTTACATTAGTAAATTTTAACTAAGTCAACGGAGAATAAAATGATCTTAAATAATAATAGTGCGGTACCTCTCTACCAGCAGATTGCAGAAAATTTAAAAAGTAGAATTGAACAGGGCGAATTTGTTTCCGGTCAATGTCTTCCGAGTGAAGCCCGCCTTTGCGAGCACTACGGAGTGAGCCGTCCGACTATCCGAAGCGCCATTGCGGAGCTTGTAGAGCAGAAGATTCTGGTGACCTATCAGGGAAAAGGTGCCTTTGTACGCGGAGTAAAAATCGCTTCCAGTTTAAATACATTCAAAGGATTTACATTTTTGTGTAAAGAAAACAATATTGATACCTACAGTCATGTACTGGAGAAACGAGTTGTTTTTCCTACGGAACATGTGAAAAAGAAGCTTGATCTGGCTGAGGAGGAACAGGTTGTTTACTTGCAGAGACTTCGGTATGTAAATGATAAACCGGTCATGATAGAGCACGTGTACCTTCCAGTGAAAGACTATGGATTTTTGGTTGTAGTTGAGATGGAAAATTGTTCTTTATATGAAAAAATAGAAGATTATACGGGAATGAATGTGCAGGATAATTGTTATACGTCCATCATGCTGGAAACCGCGATTACTTCAGAGGAAGAGATGAAACTGATGCAGCTGGATTCTGTGCAGGCAGTGTTTGTGCTCAATGAAACCGTATATTTGAATTCTGGAGTACCATTTCATTTTACCAAACAAATTCTATTGGGAGACTATTTTAAATTCTTTTTATCAAATAAAGCGAATCAGTTGTCAATGAATTGGAAGAAGGTATAAGCAGATGATGAAAATGTATAGACTGAATCTGGAAAGCAGTGATCCGTTATATAAACAGATTGTAAAAATTATAGAGTCCGAAATCGAGCAGGGAGAACTAAAGGCTGGAGAGAAAATGCCTTCAGAATTTGAGTTGACGGATATTTTTGGAGTAAGCAGAATTACAGTGCGTGCAGCAATTGACGAGCTCCAGGATATGGGAATGGTGAAACGTTCGAGAGGAAAAGGAACTTTTGTAACTGCCGAAACTGGTTTACGAAAACATTCGAGAGAAAAAGAAACGATTGTAACTGCTGAAATGGCAAAATATTCAGAAGAAAGCAGAGTTGGATTCTCTCATTCCTGTGCTCTGGCAGGGAAAATGGCGACAACGGAACTATTGAATATTTCATGGATGTATCCGAATGTATCTGATATGGATTTTTTTAAAGTGGATGAAGATGAGTTGATATTATCTACCAAACGCTTGAGATCTGTGGATGGTATTCCAACGATCATAGAGATTAATCATTATACAAAAGAATTTGCTTTTCTGGAAAAAGAGGATTTGTCAGGTTCTTTATATGAGATTTTAAAAAAGCATGGCATAAAATTGGGCAAGAGTATCAGAACGCTGGAGGTTTGTTATGCAGACCAGCAGGAAGCGATTGCATTGAACGTGAAAAAGGGAGATGCTCTGTTATTGTTTACGGATATGCTGAAAAGTCAGGAAGAAAAACCGCTGTATATATCCAAACAGGTATATTGTACGGAACGTTTAAAATTTTACTTATAAATTGAGAATACATGACATTTTTACGTAAATTGCGTAAAAGTGTCATTTTTTTATTGACAAACAATATTACAGGTTGTAAGGTTGTTGTATAAGATGTCATGATACAAGTAATGCGAGAGAGGAGAATAAAATGGTTAAATTTGATGAGAAAAAGATATTAGAAAATGGAAAATATATTTATGATCAGCGTGCAAAGATTGAGCTGATTGCAGATCAGGTGTGTGAAAAGGGATTTCGAAATATTTTGTTTACCTCCTCCGGTGGTTCTCAGGCAATGATGCAGCCTTTTGACTACATGATTTCGGTGATGTCAGATTTGTATGTAGAGTCTCAGCTGGCAGCAGATCTTCTCGTGGTTGGAAATAACCATTTGAACGAAAAGACACTGGTATTTATGGCATCGAAGTCTGGAGATACCAAAGAAACAGTGGAAGCGGCAAAGTATGTAAAAGAAAAAGGTGCGACAATTGTCTCGATTCTTGGGGGAGATCATTCACCATTGGGAGAACTCTCGGATTACTCTGTTGTATTTAAAGATGGAAGACCAATGGAATTAATTCTATATTTATTAATCGGTAAAATATTATCAAATAAAGGATTTTTTGAGGATTATACACAGTTTGCGGATGAAATGGAAAATCTTCCGGCGGCGCTGGTCAGTGTTGGAAAAGCGAGTGAAGAAAAGGGCAGAGCCTATGCGATGAAATATAAAGATGACCCATATCAGATTTGGATTGGTTCCGGAAATCTTTGGGGACCGACCTATTCTTTTGCAATGTGTGTACTGGAGGAATCCCAGTGGCTGCGTACAAAATCAGTTTCTTCACCAGAATTTTTCCATGGAACCATTGAACTGATTGAAAAGGACGTCTGTGTGGCACTGAACATGACAGAAGGTCAGACCAGAGTACAGGATGAGCGAGTGAAGAAATTCTTAGAACAATACACAGATAACCTGACAGTATTTGACACTGCGGATTATGAACTTCCGGGAATCAGCGATAAATTTCGATGGATGTTATCACCAGTCGTAATCAATGCGGCGTTATCCAGAGTCAGCAAGAACTTTGAAGACATCAGAAAGCACGCATTGGAAATCAGACGCTACTACAGAAAAGTAGAGTATTAAGGAGAACAAAATGAAGATCGCTGGAATTGGAGATAATGTAATTGACCGTTACCTGAATCTGGGCGTGATGTTTCCGGGAGGAAATGCAGTCAATGTGGCAGCCCATGCAGCAAAATTAGGGGCGGATGCCGCCTATGTGGGAAGCATCGGAGCAGACAGAGAGGGAAATATTATCAAAAATGCGTTGGAAAGTCTGGGAGTGGATTTATCTCAATGCATTTTTGGGAAAGATTCCACTACAAAAAAATGTGATGTCAATGTCTATGATGGAGAGAGAGATTTTATCGGTATAGATGAGGGTGCAAATTGGGCGCATACCACTACGATTACCGAAAGAGATTTGGAATATCTGAAAGACTTTGAAGTGATTCACACCAGCTGTAATGCAAAACTGCATGAGGAAGTTTATAAACTGGAAAAACTCCGTGGAATCATTACCTTTGATTTTTCTGTAAAGGATAAATACAGGACGGAAGAATTTTTGAAGATGACCTGTCCATATCTGGAATTGGGACAGTTTTCCTGTGACCATATGGAACTGGAAGATATCAAATCTTTTATGAAAACTGTTTATCATTATGGCTGTAAAAATGTGGTTGCGACGATGGGAAGCAAGGGCCAGCTATTTTATAATGGGGAAACATTCATTGAAGGAAAAGTTTATTATGTGGAGCCTGTAGATACGATGGGAGCCGGAGATTCTTTTCTGGCCGCAATGATTGTTTCGTTGTTAAAGTCAGGATGGAAAAAAGGAAAGGTTTTGAACTGTGAAGAAATCGAAAAAGCGATGGATTTTGGAGCGAGATATTCTTCTGAAAACTGTCTGATAGAAGGTGCATTTGGATTTAAAGAATTTTTTTAGACTGAATTAAGGGGAATCATATCATGTGATTCCCCTTTCGTGTATTCTAAGATAACAAGTCATTAACCATTTCTACAGTGTATTCTACATTAGAAACGTGGTCTACCTCGATTCTGTAAAGTGCGTGAGCTGCTAAATGTTCCGCCGCCTGTTCTAAATCTCGAATACCAGTGGTATTTTCATATTTCTTAATTACGGCATCCAGTGCATCTCCGGAAACGATACATTCATCCTCACGAAGACTCATGCGTTTTAATACCTTTGGAAGTGCAAATTTGGAGAAAATGATTTTCTTTTCTTCCGGTGTATAGTCTGGAATATCAATAACTGCAAAACGGGACATCAGAGGTGCGCTGATCTTGTCTTTGTCATTGGCTGTTGCAATCGGATAAACACCTACGGTTGGAATCATACATTCCATATAGTTGTCGGTAAATCCAAGGTTATCTAAAAGTGTCAAAAGAACATCGGCAGGATTTCCATTGCCTTTACCGTTGGACGCTTTATCAAGCTCATTAATAATAAATACCAGGTTGGATTCGCCAGCCATGGAAAATGCTTCCATAATAATTCCTGGTTTTGCATTGGAATAAATACGGGAGCTTCCAGTCAGCTGTTCCGGATCATTGATGGAACTCATATCTAAAGTTGTCCATGGCAGTTTTAAAATACGTGCAACCGCATAGGCAATCTGGGATTTTCCAGTACCTGCCGGTCCGGCAAGTAAGATTCCATAGGCAGGAAGTGTATGGGTTCTGTTAATCTGAATGATCGTTTCAATGATTCTCTGCTTTACTTTTTCCATTCCGTAAAGCTCTTCGTCCAAAATACGACGTGCTTCCTCTGGGTCAATGGATTCGAAATAATTATTTTTCCACTGAATATTCATCATAATGGAAAGCGCACGCTGTGCATGTCGTCTTTCTTCCTGTGTTACCTCATGGGACCGTGCAACTGCTAAGTTTCTGCGTGCCCAAAGGCGGATGTTATCTGGAAGTGTCTTTCCGGCACAGGTCATAAAATCAGTAATGCTCTGAAGACTTGTAAGCTTCATATCATCACCTGTTTCATCTGGTTCATCGCTTTCTGTTAAATCTTCCGGAGCAGAGCTTGCAAGCAGACGTTCGATCATAAACTGTAAAAATCCGTTTTCAGCGGAAAGCTTTGTGCCGCCGCCAAAGGCAATCTCACTAAGCTTATAAACTGCATAACCATCTTCGCGGTTCTGACCGGATAAACGTACATTGATATGATTTTCTCCCAGCCACTGCAGTAGACTTACAAAGCGGGCATCAATCTGCAGAATATCTGCACTGATGACACCGTCCTCCTCTTTGAATTCAAATGAGGTGCGTTTGATTGGATTGGTAAATACTCCACTGGAATGATGTTTCCATGCGCGCTGACGATTATCGATCAGCATAATTGGTTTTTCGGCAGATGGTTCTGTCACATTGGATTTGAAGGTTGTAAAGGTACACACAGATTTATTTTTATCTTCTGGTGAATTTTTAAAATCAAATACTGGCATATAATATGAGTCTCCTTAATATTCATTCAAAAACTATGCATATCATATCATATTTTCGTAAAAAGAGAATCCTTGAATTGACACAATATCAACAAAAATTTATAATCATTTTGGGATTTTAGGGAAAGTAATGGAGAGTAATTATGCACGAATTAGGAGTATTATGCCAAATTATAAAAAAGGTAAATGATATCGCTTTAAAAAATGGTATCGAGAAAGTGAAATATATTACCCTTGAAGTGGGAGAGTCTTCCAGCTTTGTTCCAATATTTTTGGAAAAGCTTTTCCCTATTGCGATAGAAAAATTTCCGGTACTTCAAAAAGCAGTACTTAAGATCTTAAGAGTACCAGGGAAAAATCTTGTAATCAAAGATATTGGATACTAAAAGGGAAAAAGGTAATGGAACAGATTAAAAAACAGACAAGTAATATTGATGAACAGGGAAATGTGCTTTATTTGGATGAGGAACGCCTGAAGCGTAAAGAAGTAGCATTTCCAAAATATAAAAACAAGTCCAACGGATTGGGGATTTACAATTTTTTAAAAGAGCATGTGATTTATATGAGCAGGGAACGCTGGCCATGGGCGCTGCGCTTGTATCGTATGTTTGTAAGATTTTCCGTTTGGATGAAAGAAGGCGGTTTGAAAGCGCTGATCTATAAGCGCGGGATCATGCTTTCGCCTGATATGGAGACTCACACCTCCACGGTTGTTATGCCGCTGAATGTCGATGTGACCGAAGAAAGCGAAAAAGTCGTGGTTCCGATGGAGCTTATCAAGGAATCCTTAAAAAATATCAGCTTTATCGGTGGCATGGATGAATGCCTTTGCCGTGAAGCGAATGACTGTAGTGATTATCCTCATGATTTAGGGTGTCTGTTTTTAGGCGAAGCTGGAAAAGTGATTGTAAAACATAATCTTGGAAGGCAGCTGACATACGAAGAAGCGTGTGCAAGAGTCGATAAAGCAGCTGAAAATGGTCTGATGGGACAGGCAGTCTGGGTAGAGGTGGAACAGCTCCTTTGGGGAATTAGAAATGATCAGATGGATAAATTCCTTGAAATATGTTTCTGTTGTCCATGCTGTTGCATTGCAATGCGACTGGCACGCAATGCAACAAATAAAGAACGTCACCGTTTCCATCCTGCAGGCTGGACTGCGGTACCGGACAGAACCAAATGTATTGGCTGCCAGAAATGTGTGACCGGACAGAACGGCTGTCCTGTAGAAGCAATTAGTTTTGGAGAAGATGGTAAGGTCATAATTAATCAGGAAATGTGTGTGGGCTGCGGCATTTGCAAGAGCAGATGTCCGGTAGATGCAATACAGATTAAACAGACAATGCCGATGCGAAAGGACCTTCACGAATATTTTGCAAAAGACTATAATCTTGACCTTAAAATCTGGGATGAACCGGAGGAGGTTTAGGGGATATGTAAGAACATGACGATTTTGTCTGTACCCGAGGGACATAATAAACTGCTGAAATAAGGGGCTAATAGCCTGATAGTTATTATCAGATTATTAGCCCCTTTGGTTATGGAAGCTGATCAAGAACGGCATAGGTAGTGCGTTCCTTGATATAATGTTCTGCATTTTTTCTGTTCCGTGCCACTTCTTCCTCTGTCACCTGTCGGACAATTTTTCCAGGGGAACCCATAACAAAGGAATTGTCTGGAATGATTTTATTCTGTGGAATGAGTGTTCCGGCAGCAATGATACAGTTTTTGCCAATCTTTGCGCCATTTAAAATGATAGCGCCCATACCGATCAAAGCATTATCGTCAATGGTGCAGCCGTGGACGATGGCTCCGTGACCAATCGTTACATAAGAACCAATGATGGTAGGGTGGGTATAGCCCACATGGATGACGGCATTGTCCTGCACGTTGGTTCCTTCACCGATTTTTATAAAGGATTCGGTACTTCGAATTGTAGCATTATACCAAATGCTGCAGTCTTTCTCAATGGTGACATCACCAAGGACAACGGCTCCTTTGGCAACAAATACGGATGAATCTATCTTAGGTTTCAGCATAGAAATGCCTCCTTGGAAAGTAATGTACTGAAATTATCTATCAGATTGAAGAAAATGTCCAGTATTAGAAAAAAATGTTCGGATATCTTTTTTAGTTTTTGTAATGCATTGAAAAAATGAATATGGTACAATGAATCATAATATTATTTTCATTCAGGAAAGGCAGTATGGAATGAGCAGTAATTGGGAAAAAGTTGGTGATGAAATCCGTAAGACCGTTCAGGATGCGGTGGAACACCAGAATTATGATAAATTAAATCAGATGATTTCTGATGCAGTCGGTCAGGCAGTGGATGTGGTAGCAAGCGGGGTGAAAAAAGCAGCAGATACGACGCAGACAAAATATCGTGGTTATAAGACCTATACAACAGATTTTGAGCGTGCGAAAAAGTCTTCTGGAACACAATATACCACAGAAAAGAAAGTGGAAAAACAGATGCCGGCAGTGATTGCAACCAAGGCACCTTCTAAAATTGGTGCAATTGCTTTGACTGTGCTTGGATATGGATTTGGAACTTTCCAGCTCATCGTATTCATTGCAAGTGTGATGGCAACTTTTCTTGTGGAGGCAGTTTTGGGGATAAGTCCAAGAGCTATCACAGGAGCGTTCAGAGTTTTATCAGTTGTATTGTCAGCCGTTGGATTTGGAGTTGGAATCAAAGGAACTCAGAATATTTTCCGATTGAAACGTTTTAAAACTTATCTTGCAGCTGTTGGAAAAAAAGAATATTGTAATATTTCTGAATTGGCTGATAAGGTTGGAAAAAGCAGCAAAACAGTCATGAAAGATTTGGAATATATGATCAAAAAGCGCTGGTTTGTGCAGGGGCATTTAGACAAACAGAAGACATGTCTGATGGTAACCGATAAAATGTATCAGCAGTACTGCCAGTTAGAACAGCGCAAGGCAATTGAGCAGAAAGAAGCGAAAGAAAGAGAAGTAAGAGAGCAAAAAATCAGAGAAGAGAAAATTGCAGCGGGTAAAATGCTCTCGCCGGAAGTCCAGAAAGTCATTGAGAAAGGTGAAGAATACGTTCGGAAAATTAGAAAATGCAACGATGACATTCCGGGAGAAGAAATCTCAGCAAAGATTGCGCGTATCGAAATACTGGTGGATAAGATTTTTGACCGTGTGGAACAAAATCCAAAATGTGTGTCTGATATTCGCAAGCTGATGGAATATTATCTTCCAACAACGGTGAAGCTTTTGGAAGCATATGCCGAAATGGATGCACAGCCGGCGGGTGGTGAAAATATTCAGAGCGCGAAGAAAGAAATTGAAGCGACGCTGGATACATTAAATGTGGCATTTGAGAAACTGTTAGACAGCTTGTTTCAGGAAACAGCATGGGATGTTTCTTCGGATATTTCTGTGTTAAATACCATGCTTGCACAGGAAGGTTTGAAAGAAGATGGATTAAAAAGAAAATAGACTTGGAGGAAGACGATTATGACAAAAGAATTCGATACAATGCAGAGTGCGCCAACACTGACACTTGATCCGTTTGCAGAGGTGGTAGAAGCACCGGTAGTAGTGGAAGAAACACAGGGAGTTTTAGATGATTCCATGCTTTCAGAAGAAGAAAAAGTACAGGTGGAAGCATTTGCACAGCAGATTGATCTGAAAAATTCAACAGTCATCTTACAGTATGGGGCTGGCACTCAGAAAAAGATGGCAGATTTTTCTGAAACAGCGCTGGAAAATGTAAAATCCAAAGACCTTGGAGAAGTAGGAAACTTACTTTCCGCAGTTGTGACAGAGTTAAAAGACTTTGATGAAGAAGAAACCAAAGGATTTCTCGGACTTTTCAAAAAAGGTTCTAATAAGCTGGAAGCAATGAAGGCAAAATATGCCAAGGCAGAATCAAATGTCAATGAAATCGTGCAGGTATTGGAAGGGCATCAGGTACAGCTTTTAAAAGACGTAGCAGTGCTTGATAAGATGTATGAGCTGAATCTTACTTATTATAAAGAACTTACCATGTACATTTTAGCAGGTAAGAAAAAGCTGCAGGAAGTACGCGCTACACAGTTAAAGGAGCTTGTGGCGAAAGCAGAGGCCACAGGTCTTGCAGAAGATGCCCAGGCAGCCAAAGATTTGGATGATATGTGCAATCGTTTTGAAAAGAAAATTTATGATCTGGAACTGACCAGACAGATTGCAATGCAGACAGCGCCTCAGATTCGCATGGTACAGAGCAATGATACGATCATGGTTGAAAAGATTCAGTCTACAGTGGTAAATACGATTCCTCTCTGGAAGAGCCAGATGGTAATCGCACTTGGAGTGGAAAATTCCATGCGGGCAGCAGAAGCACAAAGACAGGTAACGGACATTACCAATGAACTTTTAAAGAAAAATGCAGAGAAGTTGAAACTTGCCTCTGTGGAAACTGCAAAAGAAGCAGAACGAGGCATTGTTGATATGGAAACATTAACTGCAACAAACCAGGCGTTGATTTCTACTTTTGATGAAGTCATGAAGATTCAGCAGGAAGGTCGCATAAAACGCCATGAAGCTGAAGTGCAGATGCAGCGTATGGAAAATGAATTAAAGCAAAAATTACTGGAAATCAGAAGATAATTCCTGTAAAATGAGGTGCTGTGTTTGGACAATGGCACCTCATTTTAATGCAAAAGGGATGTGTTAGTCACATCTTGGCATAAAATTAAATTGTATATACAATATATAGAACAATAAATAAATTATCAAAATATTTATAAAAATATTAAAAAATAGCTTGACAATTCAAAGGCGCTGTGATAGTATTAATTCAACAACAAAACACCACTAATTACAGAACCAAACAAAAAAATCCTAGAGAGTCTTAGAAGAGAAACTAAACAGTGACGAGAAAGCTGGATAGAAGAAAATCAGAAAAGAGAAATTAGGTAAAGAACTGGAAAAGTAATTAGAACCATAAAGAGGAGGATTGGAGGTAACTATCCAATGGGACCAATCGACAATTTAACTCAATATGAGAGTGGTATCGCATAAGCAGTTCCTGACAAGAAAGACCTTTTAGCAGATGAGCATAAGAGCCAAAAGAAAATTTTAAGAATGGCAAAAAAAAAGGGATGTAGAAAGCTGGCG
>CAZYUZ010000058.1:0-10373 GCA_964650775.1 uncultured Lachnoclostridium sp.
CCACATGTTTGGGTTGACATGTGCAAAAAAATACGGCGGTGTTTATGTACCACCTCATCAGGCTGTTATTCATCAGTTCGCAAGAGAAGTCTTAGCAGAAGGCGGTAAGATGATCTTAGGTTCTGACAGCCATACACGTTATGGTGCATTAGGTACGATGGCGATGGGTGAAGGCGGTCCTGAATTAGTAAAACAGCTTTTAAACAAAACCTATGATATTAATATGCCACAGGTTGTTGGTGTTTACTTAACAGGCGCACCGGCAGCAGGCGTTGGTCCTCAGGACGTTGCCCTTGCAATCATCGGTGCAGTGTTCAAATGCGGCTATGTAAACAATAAAGTCATGGAATTTATCGGTGACGGCGTTGCGAACCTTAGTGCAGATTTCCGTATCGGTATCGATGTAATGACGACTGAAACAACCTGTCTGTCCTCTATCTGGAAAACAGATGAAAAGATTCAGGAATTCTATGCAATCCATGGACGTGCAGACGGTTACAAAGAATTAAATCCTGCAGATGTTACTTACTATGATGGTATGATCGTTGTTGACCTTGCAAAAGTAAAACCAATGATTGCGATGCCATTCCACCCAAGCAACACCTACACAATTGAAGATGTGAACGCCAATCTCGTAGACGTTCTTGCAGATTGTGAAGAAAAAGCGAAAGTTTCTTTTGGTGAAAAAGTAAATTTCTCCTTAAGAGACAAAGTGCGTAACGGCAAATTATATGTAGATCAGGGTGTAATCGCCGGTTGCGCAGGCGGTGGATTTGAAAATATCTGTGCTGCGGCTGACATCTTAGATGGCAGAAGCACAGGCTGTGATGAATTTACATTGAATGTTTATCCGGCAAGTATGCCAGTTTACATGGAACTCATTAAAAATGGTGCGGCAGCAAAATTAATGGCGACTGGTGCGGTGCTCAAAACTGCATTCTGTGGACCATGCTTTGGTGCCGGAGATACACCTTCTCATAATGGATTTAGTATCAGACATTCTACAAGAAACTTCCCGAACAGAGAAGGTTCTAAGATTCAGAATGGTCAGATTGCTTCTGTTGCTCTTATGGATGCCCGTTCTATCGCAGCAACTGCAGCAAACAAGGGATACTTAACACCAGCTACTGACCTTGATGTAGAATACAAAAATCCAAAATACTATTTTGATTCTACAATTTACGCAAACCGCGTATTTGACAGCAAGGGTGTAGCAGACCCTGATCAGGAAATCAAGATGGGACCAAACATCAAAGACTGGCCAAAGATGTCTGCACTTCCTGAAAATATGGTATTAAAAGTAGTTTCTGAAATCCATGACCCTGTGACTACAACAGACGAATTGATTCCATCCGGTGAAACGTCTTCTTACCGTTCCAACCCATTAGGACTTGCGGAATTTACACTTTCCAGAAAGGATCCGGAATACGTTGGAAAAGCAAAAGCGATTCAGGCTGCTCAGAAAGCAATCGAGGCTGGAACATGCCCATTAGAAGCAGTAGAAGAATTAAAAGCTGTGATGGAAGTGGTAAGAAAGGATTATCCGGAAGTTGGAAAGGGAAATCTTGGTGTAGGAAGTACCATCTTTGCGGTAAAACCGGGCGATGGTTCTGCTCGTGAACAGGCAGCCTCCTGTCAGAAGGTACTTGGCGGTTGGGCAAATATTGCCAACGGCTATGCAACAAAGAGATACCGTTCGAATCTGATCAACTGGGGTATGCTTCCATTCTTAATTGATGAAGGGGAACTTCCATTTAAGAAAGATGACTATCTGTTCATCCCGGACATTAAGAAAGCCGTGGAAGAAAAAGCAACAGAAATCAAAGCTTATGTAGTAAAAGATGAACTGAAAGAGATTACATTAAGACTTGGTGAACTGACAGATGATGAGAGAGAAATCATTCTGAAGGGATGCTTAATCAACTACAACCGTGCCTAAGCGTTCAAGATAATCGCGATATTAAAAAGCGTATCATATACAAGGATAAGCCGAGGTCAAGCGAAGCCTCGAGGCGGTCCTTGTATATGGTACGCTTTTGTATTATATATATTATATTATGCCTTCGGCAGGGAGAAGGTAAACTCTGTTCCAACACCCTCGGTACTGATTACATTGATATGCTCATCATGTGTCTGAATGATTTCTTTTACAATTGCAAGTCCAAGTCCCGTGCCGCGTTTGTCTTTACCACGGGAAGAATCTGTCTTATAAAAACGCTCCCAAATCTTTTTCTGGCTGTCTTTTGGAATTCCGACTCCATGGTCTTTGACTGAGATAAAGACCTTTTCGTGTCTGACTGTCGTTTCTATTTCGATTGAAGAATTATCATTGCTGAATTTAATCGCATTGTCAATCAGGTTGTAAAGTACCTGCTGAATTTTTCCGATATCTGCCTTCACTGGCTGGTGCCAGGATTCAAAAAGAAGTTCAATCGAAATTTTACGATCCCTGCAGCGTCCTTCGAAAGAGGCAGCAGTATTTTTAATGACTGCATTGATGTCGAATGTTGTAATTTCCAACATTCCGCGTTTGGAACCAAAGGAATTGAGTGTCAGAAGCTCTTCGGTCAGTTTTTTCAATCGGTCAGTTTCGAACAATACAATATTGAAATATTTCTCCTGAAATTCTACAGGAATGGTGCCATCCATCATCGCTTCTACATAGCCTTTGATGGAGGTCAGCGGAGAACGGAAGTCATGGGAAATGTTTGCAATGAATTTTCGTTCATAAGCTTCCATTTCGTTTAACTCTCTTGCCATCAGGTTCATGGAGTCTGCTAAGTGTCCGAATTCGTCCTCTGTATCAAGTTCTACCTGATAATCCAGATTGCCGGTAGCGTATTCCGAAGCAGCCTTTGTGATTTTTTTCATCGGATAATAGATGATAAAGCCAACAATTAAAAGAGCAATAAAGGAAAGCGCCAGAAGCACTGCCAAAGTCAGATACATGATATTTAATATCGCTTCTTTTTCGGCATATAATTTATCCATTTCCGTATGAATGACAAGGTAGCCACGCACACGAAGATTATAATTGATCGGAGAAATCACACTCAGCATTTCTTCATCGAATTCACCAAAAAAGTCACCTGTCATATAGTAGGAAGTACCAAAGCTGGTTGGGTCGAAATTCTCTACAATATGAGAAGTTTCTTCTGGGTTCAGAAGTTTTTTGTTTGATTCTAAAATAACCTTTCCATCGATATCAATCATCCAGATATTTGCGCCCAGATAGGTATCCAGCGCATTGAAATGAGAATGCACTGTTTCCAAAGAGGAAGCGGTTCTTGAACGGTAATAATCCTCTGCGTAATTTGTCGATAAAAGGCTTGCTTCCTGATAGAGCGTAGCAGCTTTGTCGTTTGTCATGTGGTTCATGATCATCTGTGAAGTTCCTATTGTCACAAAAACAAATGCAAGGATTGCAGCTGCGATATAGATGATGACAAACTTAATGTAAATAGAAATTTTCATAAATCAAATTATCTCGTTTCAAATTTATATCCAATACCCCAGACAGTAGACAGCGACCAGCGAGGATGATCCTTGATCTTTTCGCGAAGTCGTTTGATATGTACGTCGACGGTACGGGTATCGCCGATGTATTCATAGCCCCAGATGTGGTCGAGCAGCTGCTCTCTTGTAAATACCTGATTTGGTGAAGAGGCAAGGAAGTAGAGAAGCTCCAGCTCCTTTGGGGGCATTTCCACGGTACGACCCTGATATAATACGGAATAATTTGACTGATTGATTATAAGGTCTGGATATTCCACAATTTTTGCATCGGCTGGTTTAGGTGTGTCCACAGATACCATCTGCTGACAACGGCGTAAGTTTGCTTTTACGCGGGCAACCAGTTCTTTTGTATCAAACGGCTTTACAATATAGTCATCTGCGCCAAGTTCAAGACCGAGCACCTTATCAAAGACTTCCCCTTTTGCGGAGAGCATGATGATTGGTACCTGAGATTTTGTGCGAACTTCACGGCAGACCTGATAACCATCCATGCCTGGAAGCATGAGATCTAAAAGAATCAGGTTTGGCTGAAAATACTGAAGCTCTTTCAATGCGGATTCTCCGTCATGGACCATTTTGGTTTCATAACATTCTTTGGTAAGATAGAGAGAGATGAGCTCTGCAATATTGGTATCGTCATCGACGATTAGGATTTTCTGTTTTGTGGCCATAAGGAGCCTCCTCTTTTATTTGAATTCTGCGATGGTAACGCCGGCATCTCCTTCGCCGAACTCTCCCATGCGATAGGTTTTTACATATTTACATTTCTTCAAATGTCTTTGAACGGCTTCACGAAGCTTTCCAGTGCCTTTTCCGTGTACGATACGTACGCTTGGCATGTGTGCCAGGTAGGCATCATCCAGATATTTGTCCAGATGCGCCAGAGCTTCATCTACAGTCATACCGATGAGGTTGATTTCTGTGGAGACAGAAGCGGATTTGGACATTTTGATCTTGCCTGTGCCTGTTCTTGCAATTGCCGGTGCAGTGATGGTTACTTCATCGATTAATTCCAGGTCAGAAATATTTACTTTGGAACGTAAGATTCCCATCTGTACAAATAAATCGCCTTTTGCATCAGGCAGGGAGCTGACGGTTCCCTTTAAGTTCATGGAAAGCACTTTGACTGCATCGCCTAAATGGAGCTTCTTTGCGGAGACAGCTTTCTTTGGTTTTGGAACCTGTGCCTGCACGTTTTTGTTTGCTTTTTCCATTTTTTCGCGAAGCTTTGCACGTTTGGCTTCCATTTCCCGGATGGAGGCATCGGCGGTGCTGTATTTCTGGAAATCGCGAATCGTTTCATCCGCGGTCTTTTTCGCATCGGCTAAAATTGCGCGGGCTTCTTCATTGGCTTTGCGCAGGATTTCTTCTCTGCGGGCTTCTAATTTGTCCTGTTTCTTTTCTAAAGCATCACGAAGAGCCTTGATTTCAGATTTGTGACGGCGGATTTCTTCTTCTTCCGCTTCGATGGTCTTGCGGCTCTGCTCTAAATCAGATAATAAGTCTTCGAAGTTTTCGTCCTGTGCAGTCAGATGCTCTTTGGCATTTTCAATGATAAAGTCCGGAAGTCCTAATTTGCTTGAAATTGCAAATGCATTACTTTTACCAGGGACACCAATCAACAGGCGATAGGTTGGGCGTAAGGTTTCTACATCAAATTCACAGCAGGCATTTTCGACTCCGGGTGTAGATAGGGCAAATACTTTTAATTCGCTATAGTGGGTGGTTACCATTGTACGGATTCCCTGTCTATGTAAGTGTGAGAGAATTGCAATGGCAAGAGCAGCACCTTCTGTCGGATCAGTACCTGCGCCAAGCTCATCCATCAGGACGAGAGAATTTGGCGTGGCAGTTTTTAAGATTGATACAATATTTGTCATATGAGATGAGAAGGTACTCAAAGACTGCTCAATGCTTTGTTCATCTCCGATGTCTGCAAATACTTCATCAAACAGTGCCAGTTTGGAACGGTCAAAAGCTGGAATGTGAAGTCCGGCCTGCCCCATTAAAGTCAAAAGACCTACTGTTTTTAAAGAAACTGTTTTACCGCCGGTATTTGGACCGGTCACAACGAGCAGGTCAAAATCGCGGCCTAGAGAAACTGTAATAGGTACCGCTTTTTTCTTATCTAACAGAGGATGTCTTGCATCCTTGATATAAATATTTCCATGGGTATTAAAAAGCGGCTCACTGGCATTCATTTCTTTTGCAAGAAGTGCTTTGGCAAAAATAAAATCCAGTTTTGCAAGGACCTTTAAGTCGGTATCGATTGCTTCAATATAAAGTGATGCTTCAGCACTTAAACGTGCCAGAATGATTTCGATTTCTTCCTGCTCCTTTAATTCCAGCTCTTTTAAGTCATTGTTGATCTTTACCACAGACATTGGCTCGATAAAGAGGGTAGAACCTGTGGAGGACTGGTCGTGAATCATTCCCGGAACCTGACCACGGTATTCTGCTTTGACAGGAAGACAATAGCGACCATTTCTCATGGTAATGACGGCATCCTGTAAATAGTTTCTTGCAGAGCCATTCAGAAGAGAGTTTAAGGTAGCGTGTACCTTATCGTTTAACTGCTTCATCTGGCGTCGGATATTTTTTAAATTGCTGCTGGCATCATCTGCGATATCATCCTCTGCTAAAATACAACGTCTGATTTCGGAAGATAATGGAAAACATGGCTCCAGTGCATCAAAAAAATCGTCTAAGGAATCACGGGTTTCATCACCGCGTTCATCACCGCGGGAATACTGCTTTACGCGGCCGGCTGTTTCTAAAAGCTTACAGATACGCAGAAGCTCTACTGCATTTAAGGAACCACCGATTTCCAGACGCTTTAAAGAGGCGCCTACACTTTTGGTTCCGGAAAAAGAAATGCTGCCTTTTGCATAAACACGACGGAGTGCATCCGCAGTCTGATGCTGTGCAGTGCGTACTTCCTCCAGATCGTGCATTGGCACCAGCTCCTGACACTGGATACGTCCTAAGTCGCAGGTGGCTTTCTCTGTCAGTAATTCTATAATTTTGTCATATTCTAAAACCTTTAATGCTTTTTGATTCATTCTAAACTCCAAACATACGATAATATAAAGTTATTTTACCCGATTTGTTAGGGAAAAGATAGACACGTTTTTTAAAAAATAGTATACTAATGCAAAAGAGTCTTCGGAGGATTTCTGCATGAATGAAGAGTTTTCCTTTATGAAAGAAAAAATTAAAGATCAACCTTTTTATAAAAGAAAATGGGTGAAGATTGTCTGCGGCACCATAGCACTTGCCATACTGTTTGGAACAATTTCCGGTTTTATTTTTGTGAAAATGTATCATCGAATGCAGGAGAAGCTTGTGCAGGAAGCGATGCAGGAAATTGAGATTCCGAAGGATCAGCCTGAGGAAGATAATTTCCAGACAGAGATTCAGGATGAGCCGGAACAGATTATCGTTGAGGCAGACTTAACTCTGAAAGAGTATTCCGAGTTGTTTACACAGATGCGGACGGTTGCCACAAAAGCCTCAAAGTCGCTGGTTTATGTAACCGCAGTGAATAACGACGTGGACTGGTTCAATGAATCCTATGAAAATAAAGGACAGTCTACAGGAATGATCATTGGGGACAATGGAGTGGAGCTTCTGGTTCTTACAAAATATTCGATTGTAGAAGAATGTGATGGAATCAATGTTGCTTTTGCAGATGATACAGTTGCCAGTGCAGTATTAAAAAAATATGATATTACAACAAATCTTGCAGTCATCAGTGTAAATTTAAGTGATATTTCCGAGGAAACAAAATCACAGATCACACAGGCATCTCTTGGAAATTCCATGAGGTTAAAAGCCGGAGTGCCGGTTATTGCCATTGGACAGGCTGATGGAAGCTATGATTCCATGAAAATTGGCACCCTGACCTCTGCCAATAATAAACAGAGCGCAGTGGATGCTGAATATACAATTCTGATAACAGATATGATGAAGAATATAGGAACAGATGGCGTACTGATCAATCTGGAAGGACAGGTAGTTGGCATCATTCAGGAGCAGTATCTGTCATCCAATATGGAAGATGTCATTTCCGCCTATGGGATTTCTGACATTAAGAGCCTTTTGGAGCATCTGTCAAATAATCAGGACATTGCATATCTGGGAATTAAAGGTGTGACAGTTACCAGCGAAGCGTTAAAATCAGGCGTTCCAAGCGGCGTCTATGTGACGGAAGTTGAGATGGATTCTCCTGCCATGAAAGGTGGTATTCAGAGCGGTGACGTGATTCAGGCGATCAATGGTCAGAAGATCACACAGATGAGTGAGTTGACATCAGTTCTTGAGAGACTTTCCAACCGCCAGAACATTACTCTTGAAGGACGAAGACTTACCAAGGATGGATATAAAAAGCTGAATTATCAGACATCCTTAAGTGTATTAGAATAGGAGCTTTTATGAAATTTATTGAAACATTACGCGAGGGAGAGCGCATCAATGATGTGTACCTTTGCAAATATAAACAGTCTGCAGTGACGAAAAACGGGAAACCATACGAAAATGTAATCCTGCAGGACAAAACAGGAACCATCGATGCAAAAATCTGGGAACCAAATTCCATGGGAATTGATGATTTTGATATGATGGACTATGTAGCAGTGGTTGGTGATGTGTCCAGTTTTCAGGGAGCACTGCAGGTAAGCATTAAGCGTGTACGTAAGGTGCGTGAAGGGGAATACGACCCTGCAGATTATTTACCAGTCAGTGAATATGATATTGAAGATATGTATAAGCAGCTGCTTACCTTTGTAAATGGGATTAAAAATCCATATCTTTCAAAGGTGGCAAAACATTTCTTTGTAGATGATGTGGACTTTGTAAAACAGTTCAAATTCAGCAGTGCAGCAAAAAGCGTGCATCACGGATTTGTTGGTGGACTTTTAGAGCATACTTTAAGTGTGTGCAAGCTTTGTCAGTTCTATGTGAAGCAGTACCCGATTTTAAATGAAGATTTATTATATGCAGCGGCACTTATGCATGATATCGGGAAAGTCTATGAACTTTCCGCATTCCCGTTAAATGACTACACAGATGATGGCCAGCTTCTTGGACACATTGTGATGGGCTGTGAAATGGTAGGCGAACAGATTCGTGCCATTGACGGATTCCCGAAAAAGCTGGGAAATGAATTAAAACACTGCATTTTAGCACACCACGGCGAATTGGAATTTGGTTCGCCTAAGAAACCGGCACTGGTGGAAGCAGTGGCACTGAATTTCGCGGATAATACCGATGCAAAAATGGAAACCATGAAGGAAATATTTAAAGCAGCCGGAGATCAGAATGACTGGCTTGGTTTTAACCGCTTATTAGAATCCAATATTAGAAAGACGAGTAAATAGTGAAAAAAGACGATTTCGTAACATTAACAATTGAAGATATGGGAGTCGACGGAGAGGGCATCGGTCATGTGGACGGATGCACTCTTTTTGTGAAAGATGCACTGATTGGCGATGTGATTACTTCCAAGATTATGAAGATGAAAAAGAATTACGGTTATGCACGTCTGATGGAGATTCTGACTCCTTCACCAGACCGCGTGGAGCCGAAGTGTGCTTATCATAAACAGTGCGGTGGCTGCCAGATTCAGGCGCTTTCCTATGAGAAGCAGTTAGCGTATAAGAAGAAAAAGGTGTTAAATAATTTATCGCGTATCGGAGGGCTTCATAATCTTCCGAAGTTTGACGTGATTGGTATGGAGGAACCATATCATTACCGTAATAAAGCACAGTTCCCGTTTGGTACTGACAAAAACGGAGAGGTTGTGACGGGCTTTTATGCAGGAAGAACTCACAGCATCATTTCCAACACGAAGTGCTATCTTGGAGTGGAAGAAAATGAGCAGATTTTAGAAATCATTTTAGCTCATTTGAAAAAATATAACATTCCAGCTTATGATGAGCAGACTGGAAAAGGACTGCTTCGTCATGTACTCATTCGTAAAGGCTTTACCACAGGGGAGTTGATGGTGTGCCTGATCTTAAATGGCACACATATGCCGGAAGTCAAAGAGCTGGTAGAAAAGCTTACGAAGATTCCTGGCATGACAAGCATTACCATTAATGTGAATACCAAACAGACCAATGTCATCATGGGGCAGGAAATGCGCTCTGTATGGGGACAGGATTATATTACGGACTATATTGGAAATGTAAAATATCAGATTTCACCATTGTCCTTTTTCCAGGTAAATCCGGTGCAGACAAGAAAGCTTTATGAGCGCGCGATGGAATATGCAGAAGTGGAGAGCGGAGAGACTGTTTGGGATTTGTACTGCGGTATCGGAACGATTTCTCTGTTCCTTGCGCAGAAGGCAAAACAGGTTTATGGGGTGGAAATTGTACCACAGGCGATTGAGGATGCGAAGCATAATGCGGCACTCAACGGTTTTACCAATGCAGAATTTTATGTAGGAAAAGCAGAAGAAGTGCTTCCGAAGAAATACCGTGAGGAAGGCATCAAAGCGGATGTTATCGTCGTTGACCCGCCAAGAAAAGGATGCGATGAGGCACTTTTACAGACCATCGTGCAGATGAGACCAAAACGCGTGGTTTATGTCAGCTGTGACAGCGCAACTTTGGCGAGAGATTTGAAATATCTGACCAGTGAAGGGTATGAGGTTGTAGCAGGAACGGTGGTGGATCAGTTCCCACATACGGTTCATGTGGAATGCGTCACATTGCTACAAAGGGTGAAGTAGTAGAAATCCTTAGATTTACGCACTTTTCGAAGGTTTTCAAGTTTAATAAGACTTCGGAAATCGGGTGTAAAAAAGAGATTTTTCACGAGATAAAAGTCTCAGTAGTTATGGAACTGGTATG
>CAZYUZ010000059.1:0-10347 GCA_964650775.1 uncultured Lachnoclostridium sp.
GGATGAGCATGTACTACTGATCCAACGTCTGGTCTGCATTTGTAAACTCTCATGTGCATTTTGATTTCAGATGAAGGTCTGAAGTTTCCGTTTGCCTGGATTAAATTACCTTCTTTGTCAACTTTACAGATGTATTCTGGTGTCATGAAGCCTTTAGAAACACCTGTTGGTGTGCAAAGGAATTCATTGTCAGAAATTTTTACAGAAATGTTACCATCGTTTGCAGCAACCATTCCTCTGTCATAGATACGTTTACCTATGTCACAAATTTGTTTTTTGATTTCGTACTCGTTAGCCATACTAAAAAATCCTCCTTAATGTGTGTTTGTGTGGTTTTATTTCTGTTTTGTCAACATTCTATCACTTTTTTCACCAAAAAGCAATGCTTTTCCAATAATTTTCCTATTTTTTCAAAAAGCCCGAAAAATCAAGGTTTTTCGGGCTTTTTAGGTCTTTTTTTATATAATTTTTTTAGCTTTTTTCAAAAGCCACACAAATCCACATAATCCCAACTCCTTTGTTTTTGTGGGTTTTATGCTGTTTTTTGTTGGTTTGTGCGTATTGTATACTTTCAAGATACAAACATTATTTTTATTGGTTATTCTGCACTTTCTTCCGGTTCTTCCTGAGTTTCTGCAAGGATATGGATTTTTTCATTTGCCAGTTCTTCGATTGCAATAGAAAGTGCTTTCTTACCGTTAGAACTTACCTGTGGTTCTGCGCCTGATACAATCTGGCGTGCACGTTTGCTGGTTGCCATAACGATAGAATATCTGCTGTTAACTACAGGTGTTTCCCCTTCTTCTACTTCTTTGTTTACTACACTCATTAAATCTGAATATGATGGATGTAACATAATTTATTCTCCTTTCGAAAATTTACTGATTTGTCTTCTTAATTCTTCAACATCTGCTTCTCTTCTGGACATTTTCCAGCCGGCACTCTGAATCATCTGATGAACAGTTTCTACACATTCATTCAAGTCATCATTGACTACAAGATAATCGTAGTTTTCAATTCCCTTTGATTCTTCTACCGCTCTTGCAAGACGCTGTTCGATGACATCTTCTGTTTCTGTTCCACGTCCAACAAGACGCTCTTTCAATACATCTGCACTTGGCGGAGCAATGAACAACAGCAATGCATCCGGGAACTGGCTCTTAATATTTAAGGCTCCCTGAATCTCAATTTCAAGGATCACATCTTTTCCCGCCTCCAGCTGTTCCTGCACATATTTTTTTGGAGTCCCATAGTAATTGCCTACATAACAGGCATGTTCTACGAATGCATTTTCCGCAATCATCTGCTCGAACTCTTCTTTTGTTTTGAAGAAATATTCTCTTCCGTCAACCTCGCCCGGTCTAGGATTTCTTGTTGTAGCCGAAATGGAAAGCGCATAGGAATCATATCTTCCAAGCAGCTCTTTCATAACAGTTCCTTTACCGGTTCCCGCAAATCCTGATACTACAACTAAGGTTCCCTGCTTTTTCATAAAATTGCTCCCTCTTTATTCAATATTCTGAATCTGTTCACGAACCTTTTCGATTTCAGTTTTCAAGTCAATCGCATGGTTGGACACTTCCAGATCATTGGCTTTGGAAAGAATGGTGTTTGCTTCACGGTTCATTTCCTGCGCAATAAAGTCTAATTTACGTCCAACAGCACCGCCTTCTTCCAAAGTCGCTTTTGTATGTTCAATATGGCTTCGTAAGCGGACGATTTCTTCATCTACACAAATCTTATCTGCAAAGATTGTAATTTCTGTAGCAATTCTGCTTTCTTCAATATGCACATCCTCCAGAAGTTCTTTGACTTTGTCTTCCAGTTTTTTGCGGTATTCTCCAATAATCTGTGGAGAACGAACAGAAATGTATTCTACATTTTCCAGCATTTCATCCAGCTTGGCAAGAAGATCTTTCTTTAAGTTTTCGCCTTCTTTGATTCTTGTTTCCACAAACTGTTCGCAGGCACCTTTTAATGCCTTTTCAAGAAGGTTCCAGAGCTCTTCTTCATCTACCTGTACCTCTTCCATGGAAAGCACTTCCGGATATCTTGACAATGTGGATACACGAATATCATTTTCCAGACCGAACTGCTCAGCCATCTGCTGAAGATATTTTAAATATTCTCCTGCGAGTTCCTGGTTATATTTCAGAGAAAAGTTTGTTTCAGCAGTATCTTCGAATGTGATAAAAAGATCTACCTTCCCTCTCTGAATATAAGTTTTTAACAAATTTCTGATGGATGAATCAAAGAAATTAAGTTTCTTTGGCATCTTCATGTTCACGTCGAGATATCTGTGATTCACGGATTTCATCTCGACTGTCATTTTTCTGGTTCCTTCGGAGATTTCACATCTGCCGAAGCCTGTCATACTTTTTACCATATTTTTTCTCTCTTTTGCATAATATTCCAATATTACATACTGTTTTATTATAGTTGATTTAGAAATCATCGTCAAGTATAATAGATGGCGCGTATCTTTGCGCAGGAGGATATTTTATGGCTTTTGATGGGATTACCATTGCGAATATTACAAAAGAATTGAACGATAAATTAAATGGAGGGCGTATCCGTAAGATTGCTCAGCCGGAAAACGATGAACTGCTTCTTACGGTCAAATCCGCAGAAGGAAATTTCCGACTGCTGATCAGCGCAAGTGCTTCTCTTCCACTGATCTACCTGACCGAAAGTAACAAACCAAGTCCTATGACTGCGCCGAATTTCTGCATGCTCTTACGTAAGCATATTGAAAACGGAAAAATCGTAAGCATTTCACAGCCAGGACTTGAACGTATTATCCGTTTTGAAATAGAACATCTGGATGAACTTGGAGACTTGCGTCACAAAACGCTGGTTGTAGAAATCATGGGCAAACACAGCAACATTATTTTCTGTGACGAACAGAATCGCATCATTGACAGCATCAAACACGTTTCCCTGCAGATGAGTTCTGTCAGAGAAGTTCTTCCGGGAAGAACTTATTTCATCCCTGTTACTCAGGAAAAGAAAGACCCACTGGAGCTTACGCAGGAAACATTCACTTCACTGATTGGCAGCAAATCCACAAAGCTCGCCAAAGCACTCTACACTTCCTACACCGGCATCAGCCCTGTCGCAGCAAATGAAGTCATATTCCGCAGCGGCTTAAATGCAGAAATGTCAGGAAATGCACTTTCTGAACTGGAAATGCTCCATCTGTTCAAAACATTTTCTTATTTTATGGAAGATGTAAAAAACGGAAACTTTGCACCGCAGATTGTATATCAGGAAAAGAAACCAGTAGAATATTCTGCGCTTCCAATGACAATGTATGGAGATTTTGAAAATATTTCTCACGAGAGTATTTCCCATATACTGGAAACGTATTATGCAGAGAGAAACACAGTCACAAGAATCCGCCAGCGTTCCGTAGATTTACGAAAAATCGTACAGACAGCTTTAGATAGAAGCCGAAAAAAATACGACATTCAGGCGAAACAGCTAAAAGATACCGAAAAGCGAGATACTTACCGCATTTACGGAGAACTGCTGACCACTTATGGTTACAGCGCCGCACCCGGAGCAAAGTCTCTGGATGTTTTAAACTATTATACAAATGAAGAAATTACAATTCCTTTAGATCCACAGCTGACCGCACTGGAAAATGCAAAGAAATATTTTGAGAAGTATGGCAAGCTGAAAAGAACTTACGAAGCCGTTACTGAACTCTTAAAAGAAACCGGTGATGAAGTGGAACATTTAGACAGTATCAGTACCGCTCTCGACATCGCCTTATCTGAGGAAGATCTGGTGGAAATCAAAGAAGAGCTGATGGAATTTGGTTATATAAAGAAGCGTCATCCTAATGGCAAAAAACCAAAGATCACCTCAAAGCCGTTCCACTACATTTCCTCCGACGGTTACCATATGTATGTTGGAAAAAACAACTTCCAGAACGAAGAACTTACCTTCAAGTTTGCAACCGGTAACGACTGGTGGTTTCATGCAAAAGGTGTGCCTGGCTCTCACGTCATTGTAAAAACAGAAGGTGCCGATGATATGCCGGATGCAACTTTTGAAGAGGCCGGAAAGCTCGCAGCTTACTATTCGCAGAGCCGCGGCAATGAAAAAGTAGAAATTGACTATATTCAGAAAAAACATATCAAAAAACCAAAAGGCGGGAAACCGGGGTTTGTAGTTTATTACACAAATTACTCTCTCATGATTGACTCAGATATCTCAAAAATCAAACAAGTATAATTAAAAAAGAGTATTACTACATGATACAGCCAGCACAGACAAGCCGAGGTCAAGCAGAACCTCGAGGCGGTCTATGCTGGCTGTAATATTAATACTCTTTTTATATCATTTATGCTTTTTTTGCTCTTTCACGTTTTGCCAGGTATGGCATGATAAGACCAAGTAATGTCAATACGATTGGTGTGATGATATTCAGTGTCATCGTAAAAAGATCGTCTGAATACATGCCTAAGATACAACAGAAAGCTGTAACGCCAAAGCACCACCAGCCGAAGAATTTTGCAACCGCCTGATTCTTCACAAAACGGTATTCTGCCGGATGCTTTTCAAAATTCTTACGAAGTGCAATGTATGCCACAAACACCCAGAGGTAACGAAGCGGCATGCATACAGAATTCAGCTTTGTCAGCTGCTGCATAACTGCTGTCGCTCCAGGTACCAGAGACTGGATCAAAATGATTGCGCCGGAAAGTACTACGACCATTTTAATACCGTTTACATATGCGCCATGTTTATTTTTCTTAAGCAGTGCACTTGGAACAAATTCATGGGAATTTTCATTATCAAGCAGCATGCGAAGCGGTGCATCAATACTGATTACAAGTGTTGAGAACTGCCCGATTACATTGCAAAGCGCATATACGATCAGGAGGAAATCTCCCATTCCGTAGTACTGACCCAATTTCTGGAACGCCCAGTAAGAACCATTGGATACATACGAACTGAAGGATTCACTGCTTGCGTTGATTACTGCCGGATCAAACATCATACCCATTGCAACAGTACCTAACATGGCACAGATCACAACCATTGCAGCAAGTGCAATCATACCTTTTGGGAATCCCTTCGCAGGATCTTTTACCTTGTTAACATATGGCGAAATCTTTTCACATCCACCCACCGCAAATACAAGGATCGACAAAGATGTAAAATATCCCATGTTAAAGTTTGGAATTAAGCTTTCTCTTGTAAATTCCATTGTTACATATCCGCCATTTGGATTAATGGCAGGTGCTGCAAACATCATAAGAATATACAAAATTGACATTACGAACATACTTGTTCCAGCAAGTGTTGCCAGCTTTTTCAGTGGGTTTAAACCACGGCTTGCTACCCATGCAAAGAATAAGAATACTACCAGCGTTGCCAGCTGAACCACAATTGTTGGTAAAGAGTCATAAGTTTCCGCATTACGGAATACTGCCCAGCTAAGCGCCTTCAAACCGCCGCTGCCCTTACTTGCGATATAAGTAATGTGGCATGCCCAGTAAGTCCAGCCTGCATAGTAAGCAATCTTTTTGCCCATTGTCTGATGAATCCAGGAACTTACACCACCGCCGGAATTTTTAAATGCAGAACCAAGTTCCCCTACCATTAAAGCATATGGAACAAAGTACAATCCAAACATTAAAATCCAGCTGAAGATTACCTGAATTCCGTTAAAGTATACAAAACCGTTTAAAACGTTACCAAATCCCCATACGGTAGAAAACGCCATAAACGCCAGATTATACCATAAAATCTGTTTTGATGATTTATTCATCTTTTTTCTCCTTTTCTGTCAAAAATTTTATGTCAACGCGCATCAGTTTAACACAAAAAAATGCATCCCGCAAGCCGAGTCTCGACTTTTAGGATGCACAATTTTTGGTATATTTATTTAGATCACTCTAACTCTTAAAACGCCTTCAATACAGCTTAATTTCGCAAGCGCATCTTCACTTGGTATTTTAGATAAATCAAACATTGAATAAGCATAATCACCACGACTGGCATTTGTCATATGTTCAATGTTGATGTCTTCCTCTGTCATAACGTCTGTGAACTGATTCAACATGTTCTTGATATTTTTATGACAGATAGAAAGTCTTGGGAATTCACCCGCAATCCCCATATCACAGTTCGGGAAATTGACAGAGTTTACAATATTACCATTTTCTAAGAAGTTTCTGATTTCATTTGCTGCCATTGCTGCACAGTTATCTTCTGCTTCTTCTGTAGATGCCCCAAGATGAGGTGTTACGATTGCATTTTTCACGCCTGCAACAGTTGTATTTGGGAAATCAGTTACATAGTGTTTTACTTTTCCATCCGCAAGTGCCTCGATCATATCTTTTTCGTCAACCAGAAGATCACGGGCAAAATTCATAACAACCACGCCATCTTTCATCATATCGATAGCTTTTTTGTTGATCATTTTCTTTGTGCTGTCAAGTAACGGCACGTGAATTGTAATAAAATCACACTGTTTGTAAATATCTTCTACATTTTTAATGTGATTGATGTGTTTTGATAAGCTCCATGCTGCTTTTACAGAAATATATGGGTCATAGCCATAAACATCCATTCCAAGGTGGATTGCAGTGTTTGCCACCTGCACACCAATGGCACCAAGACCGATGACACCAAGCTTTTTACCGTAAAGTTCATGGCCAGCAAAACGTTTCTTTTCTTTTTCTGTCAGTTTTGCAATATCTTCGTTCATTCTTTCAGACTGAACCCAGTTTGCACCACCGATGATATCACGGGATGCAAGGAACATACCTGCAACAACTAATTCCTTTACTGCATTCGCATTGGCACCCGGTGTGTTAAATACAACAATCCCATGGTCTGCACATTTTGTCAGGGGAATATTGTTAACACCTGCACCTGCACGTGCGATTACTTTTAAGTTTTCACCAAACTCCATGTCATGCATGGCAGCGCTTCTTACAAGCACTGCGTCTGCATCTTCCATATTGTCAACTTTTGTATAATTTTCATCAAAGACTTCTAAACCAACGTTAGAAATCGCATTCAAGCAATGATACTGGTACATTTTATGCGTTCTCCTCTTCAAATTTCTTCATAAATTCCACAAGTGCTCTCACACCTTCGATTGGCATTGCATTATAGATGCTTGCACGCATACCGCCAACGCTTCTGTGCCCCTTTAAGTTTTCAAAACCTGCTGCTTTTGCTTCTTTTACAAATTTTGCATCCAGATCTTTGTCACCTGTTACGAAAGGTACATTCATCAAAGAACGGTCTTCTTTGCGTACAGTCCCTTTGAACATCTTGCTTTCATCAAGGAAATCATAGAGAATTTTTGCTTTTTCTTCGTTGCGCTGTTTCATCACTTCAAGGCCACCCATGTTCTTAAGCCATTTGAACACTTTGCCACAAACATAAATATTGAAGCAGTTTGGTGTGTTGTACATAGAGCCGTTGTCGTCATGAATTTTGTATTTCATCATCGTTGGTGTTCCAGGAAGAACATCATCTGTGATCAAATCTTCACGCACAATCGCGATTACCATACCAGCAGGACCTACATTTTTCTGAACACCACCGTAAATGATGCCGTATTTGGATACATCTACAGGTTCAGATAAGAAGCAGGAAGAAACATCTGCTACAAGAAGTTTTCCTTTTGTGTTTGGTAATGTCTTAAATTTTGTACCATAAATTGTATTGTTTTCACAGATATAAACATAATCCGCATCTTCACTGATTGGAAGATCAGAACAGTCCGGAATATAAGAGAATGTTTCATCTTCAGATGTCGCAATCTTATTTGCTGTACCGTATTTTTTCGCTTCTTCGTATGCTTTCTTAGCCCACTGACCTGTCACAATGTAGTCTGCTACTTTATTTTTCATCAGGTTCATTGGAATCATCGCAAACTGTAAGGAAGCTCCTCCCTGTAAGAACAATACCCTGTAGTTATCAGGAATGTTCATCAGCTCTCTTAAGTCTTTTTCAGCTTCATCGATAATTGCCTGGAATGCAGGGCTTCTGTGGCTCATTTCGAGTACAGACATCCCTGTGCCGTTACAATCCATCATTTCTGCCGCAACTTCTTTTAAGACTTCTTCCGGTAATACGGCCGGACCTGCGCTAAAATTATACACTCTGCTCATTTTTTCATATCTCCTCTTTTTAAGGCATCCTATATCTATAGGGTTCTATAAAGAACACCTCGAGGTTTCACTTGACCTCGGTTTATCTTTATAGAACCCTACAGAAATCGTCTGCCATTATTTCATAGAAGCTCTACGCTTCCTGATTCTTTAAGTCTTCTGCATCGAATGCTTCAATAATTGGTGCACCTGCCGGTACCATTGGGAATACTTTATCATCACTGTCGATTACACATTCGATTACAACCGGACAGCCCGCTGCCATTGCCGTTTCTAATGCAGGAGCCATTTCTTCTTTTTTAGTTACGCGAATCGCCATACAACCTAAACCTTCAGCAACTTTTACAAAGTCAACTTTATCAGTTAATACAGTCTGAGAATAACGTTTTCCATAGAATAATGTCTGCCACTGACGAACCATACCAAGTACGTGGTTGTTAATAACCACCTGAATGATTGGAATGTTATATCTGGATGCAGTTGCAAGTTCATTTAAGTTCATACGGAAGCATCCGTCACCTGCAATGTTGATGACTGTCTTATCCGGACAAGCCACTTTTGCACCGATACATGCGCCAAGACCATAACCCATCGTTCCAAGACCACCAGATGTTAAAAGTGTGTGTGGCTTTGTATATTTATAATACTGTGCTGCCCACATCTGATGCTGTCCTACATCTGTAGAAATGATTGCTTCTCCATTTGTCACACGATAGATTTCTTCGATGACATATGGTCCTGTTAATACAGAGGTATCATAAGTCAATGGATGTTTTGCTTTTAATTCTTCAATGCGTTCATTCCATTCATCCTGTGGACGTTCATTTACCAATGGAAGAAGTCTCTTTAATACTTCTTTCACATCCCCAAGGACTGGCTGATCAATCATAATATTTTTGTTAATTTCCGCTGCATCCACGTCAATCTGAACGATTTTCGCCTTTGGAACGAATTTACTTGCATTTCCAACGACACGGTCACTGAAACGTGCCCCAATAACAACAACTACGTCTGCCTGGTGGATACCAAAGTTCGCAACTTTTGTACCATGCATACCGATCATACCTGTGTAGAGATCATCTGTTCCAGGGAATGCACCTTTTCCCATAAGGGAATCTGCTACCGGAGCATTTAATTTATGTGCAAATTCAATCAATTCTTCTGAAGCTTCCGAAATCACTGCACCACCACCAACTAAGAAAAATGGTCTTTTTGCTTTGTTGATAATTTTTGCTGCTTTTTCAAGGTCTTCTTCTTTAATTGTTGCAGAAATTCTCTGAATTGGTTCCGGAACCACTGGTTCATATTCACAACTGTTTGCAGTTACATCCTTTGTAATATCGATTAAAACCGGACCCGGACGACCAGTCTGCGCAATTTTAAATGCTCTTCTGATTGTGTCAGCTAATACATTAACATCTCTTACTATAAAGTTATGTTTTGTAATTGGCATTGTGACACCAGCGATATCAATTTCCTGGAAAGAATCCTTTCCAAGTAATGGTTTTGCTACGTTACAAGTGATTGCAACCACTGGAATGGAATCCATGTAAGCTGTCGCAATCCCTGTTACAAGATTTGTAGCACCAGGGCCGCTTGTTGCAAAACATACACCAACTTTACCGGTTGCTCTTGCATAGCCGTCAGCTGCGTGTGCTGCGCCCTGTTCGTGGGATGTTAAAATGTGATTAATTTCATCACTATGTTTATATAATTCATCATAGATATTCAGGATGGTACCGCCCGGATAACCAAAAATAGTATCCACACCCTGTTCTTTCATACATTCAATAACGATTTCTGCGCCTTTTAATAACATAGCGTATTCCACCTTTGTATTTATTTTTCTAAGATTGCTCCTCTGTTACCAGAAGTAACCATTTTTGCATAGCGTGCAAGATAACCAGTTGTCACTTTTGGTTCTCTTGGCTGCCATTTTGCACGGCGCACTTCTAATTCTTCATCAGAAACAGCCAGTTCTAATTTATTTTCAGGAATATTAATCTTAATGATGTCGCCTTCTTCCACAAGAGCGATTGGTCCACCCACTGCTGCTTCCGGAGATACGTGTCCGATGGAAGCGCCACGGCTTGCACCACTGAAACGTCCGTCTGTGATCAGCGCTACGGTTGAGCCAAGTCCCATACCTGCAATTGCAGAGGTTGGATTTAACATTTCTCTCATACCCGGACCACCCTTT
>CAZYUZ010000060.1:0-10336 GCA_964650775.1 uncultured Lachnoclostridium sp.
TAGAAGAAAAAATTAAAGCAGCAGGCTATCCGGGAGAAATTGATGGACGGGAGTTTTACAACGATGTCAGCGACGAAGCGGATGAAAAAGAAAATGGAGATTACATTTTCCTGATTAAGAAAACAGAAGAATTAATGTATAGAGGCTGTATGACGATTATTGATGACCAGTTCGACCTCCATTATGTGGATATCCTTGATGGTGACAACACCTATCATGTGGATTTTGATGCGTAAATTGCAAAGACGCGGCTTTTGCAAAAAAATGTCTAAAGAAAATGTGAATCGAAATTGACAACTGGTTCAACGAGTAGTAAACTTGTAATGACAATAGAAGGGGCGCTGGTAAATCGGCCGGCTGAGATGAGGATACGTTTCCTCAAACCCATGAACCTGATCTGGATAATGCCAGCGTAGGAAGAGTACATTTTCGTAGTGAATTGAAATTCTACACCTGAGTATCTGGACGGATGCTCAGGTGTTTTTGTTTTCAGTAAAATGCATTTGCAGGCGCGCAGCGGATGCGGCAAAATGCACTCTAAAATCAGGTGTATCTTTGAATGCAGTCTGAAAGGAGAAATTAAAATGAATGCAAGTGTAGCAATTCAGGTGTTGCCAAAAGTAAACAGCGATGAGGAAGTAATTCGCATTGTAGATGAAGTCATCGCGTATATTAAATCTACAGGTCTGAACTATTTTGTAGGGCCATGTGAAACATCTGTTGAAGGTGACTATGATGAACTGATGGACATGGTGAAAGAATGTCAGAAAATCGCAGTTCGTGCCGGTGCGAAATCGGTATCCGCATATGTAAAGATCAACTACCGTCCGGAAGGAGACGTATTAACCATTGAAAAGAAAGTTACAAAACACCACTAACATTATATGGTCAGTTTCTGCAATTGCAGTGATATTAATCCTGTGGCAGGCAGTCTGCAGCTTCGGGCTTGTAGATTCATTTTTGCTGCCGTCGCCGGTGCAGGTCGTAAAGGCTTTTATAGAAGAATTTCCGATGTTAATGGAGCATTCACTGGTAACATTGGCGGAAGCATTTATCGGACTTTTGCTGGGAATTTTACTGGGATTTGTGATGGCTGTTCTCATGGATCAGTTTGAGCCATTATATAAAGCATGTTATCCATTAATTGTTCTGACACAGACTGTGCCGACGGTTGCCATTGCGCCGCTTTTGGTGCTTTGGTTCGGGTATGAAATGACTCCTAAGGTCATTTTGATTGTGATTACTACATTTTTCCCGATTACTGTCGGACTTCTAAATGGATTTAAAGCAGCGGATCAGGATTCCATCAATCTCTTACGCGCCATGGGCGCAGGCAGATGGCAGATTTTTTCGGTTGTGAAACTGCCGGGAGCAATGTCGCAATTTTTTGCAGGACTTCGTATTTCCGCATCCTATGCAGTGGTTGGAGCAGTAATCTCCGAATGGCTGGGAGGATTCAGCGGACTTGGTGTTTATATGACGCGAGTGAAAAAGGCATTTTCTTTCGACAAAATGTTTGCAGTCATTTTCCTGATTTCCATTATCAGTTTGCTGCTGATGAAGGGCGTGGACCTTTTGCAGAAGAAATGTATGCCTTGGGAAAAGGAGTAATTGAAATATGAAGAAAATCATGAGTTTATTGCTTATAACAGCGCTTGCCTTTACCATGCTTATGGGCTGTGGAGCAAAAGAAAATACAACAGAACCTGAAAGTACAGAAAATACAGCAGAAGCTGCGGAAGAAAAAAAATTAGAAAAGATTACATTTGTATTGGACTGGACCCCGAATACAAATCACACAGGTTTATACGTAGCACAGGAAAAAGGTTTCTTTAAAGAAGCGGGGCTCGAAGTTGAAATCGTACAGCCACCAGAAGATGGTGCGGTGGTACTGGTAGCATCCGGAAAAGCACAGTTCGGTGTATCTTTCCAAGATTCACTGGCACCAGCATTTATTGAAGGTGAAGCGCTTCCGGTAACAGCGGTTGCATCTGTGATTCAGCATAACACTTCCGGTATTATTTCCCGTGCGGGCGAAGGAATGGATACACCAAAAGGAATGGAGGGACATTCTTATGCAACTTGGAACGGAGCGATTGAACTTGCGACCATTGAAAAGGTCATGGAAGCAGACGGTGGAGATTATTCCAAACTGGAATTGATTCCAAGTACAGTTACTGATGAGGTTTCAGCGCTGAAAACAAATTCTGTGGATTCTATCTGGATATTCTACGCATGGGCGGGTGTGAAGACTGAAATTGAAGGTCTTGCGACAGATTATTTTGCATTTGCTGACATTGATCCGGTATTTGACTATTACACACCGGTGATTGTGTCTGGTAACAAATTTTTAGAGGAAAACCCGGAAACAGCAAAAGCATTCCTGTCCGCACTTAGCAAAGGATATGAATTCGCAATCAAAAATCCGGAAGAAGCAGCAGACATTCTTTGCAGCGCAGCACCGGAGCTTGACAAAGAGCTTGTAGTGGCAAGCCAGAAATATTTAGCAGACCAGTACCAGGCAGATGCGCCATACTGGGGATTTATTGATGCAGACCGCTGGAACAATTTTTATCAGTGGGTAAATGACAATGCGTTGGTAGATGGAAATGTGATGCTGAACGCAGGCTTCACAAATGAGTATCTGCCATAAGTAGGAGGAACTAAATGCCGGTTTTAGAAGTAAAAGGCGTTTCAAAATCATTTGATGGCGAAGAAATCATTCGAGATATTACACTGGAGCTAAAGGAGGGGGAGATTGTCTCTCTCCTTGGTGTCAGTGGGGGCGGAAAGACCACTCTTTTTAATATGATTGCAGGACTTAGCATGCCGAATGAAGGACACATTTATCTGGAGGGGCAGGAGATTACCGGAAAACCGGGAAATATCAGTTACATGCTTCAGAAGGATTTGCTGTTGCCATATCGTACCATCGTAGACAATGTAGCCTTGCCATTAATTATCCGAGGAATGAAAAAGTCAGAGGCGAGAGAAAAGGCCGCCGGCTATTTCGAAGAATTTGGTCTTGAAGGGACAGAAAAGAAATATCCTTCCCAGCTGTCTGGCGGTATGAAGCAGAGAGCAGCGCTTTTACGTACCTATTTGTTTTCGGAGAAAGTAGCGTTACTTGATGAACCATTTTCCGCGTTGGATATGCTTACCAAAGGCGCGGTGCATGAGTGGTATTTGGAGGTTATGGAAAAGATTAAATTGTCCACACTTTTTATCACTCATGATATCGATGAAGCGATTCTTCTGTCTGACAGAATTTATTTGCTGACAGGAAAACCGGGGACACTCACAAAAGAAATCGTGATAAAAGAGCCAAAACCGCGAAAAAAGGATTTTAATTTGTCCGAAAATTTCTTACAATATAAAAGAGAAATCATTTCTCATTTAGAAGGGTAAATTTAGGAGGACGCAATCATGGAATATATGGAAAATGAATTTCAGGAATATGTGACATTTCATATTACTGCAAGAGATGGCTCTGATGTGGAGCTTGCTGTAGTGGATGAATTTGATTTTGAAGACCAGCATTATGTTGTAGGTGCTGTTGTAGAAGGTGATACCATTAATGATGAAGCGAGATACATTTATCTGAGCATTATTGAAGATGATGATTTTACAGTAAAGAAAATCGAGAAAGAATTTGACTACAACAGAATTACGCAGGCATATCTGCATATGGAAGATTAAATGGAAACCAGTTAAAATGGGAGAATCAGGGGATTTGGTATAAGGCCGACTACATCGGTTGTGAAGGACTTGCTGAATATATGATTTCCCATTTGCTAAAGAAATCTACACTTGATCCGAAAAAGTTTGCAGTGTATGAACAGATGAGAAAATATGAGTATTTATTTACGGGAGAGGTATAACCATGAAATACGATTTTGAATCAATCATTGAACGTCACGGACAGGATGCCCTGGCAGTTGACAGACCGGCACAGCATAGGGAATTGGGGGAAGGATATTTTAGTGTTCCATTAAAAGAAGGCTTTGATATCATTCCAATGTGGGTTGCAGACATGAACTATGCGGTAGCACCAAGCATTCCGGCCGCAATTAAAAAACGTATGGAACATCCGGTATTTGGATATTTTGAACCACGCAAGGAATATTATGATGCCATCATCAAATGGCAGTTTGAGAGAAATCATGTAGAAGGATTAACTCCAGAATGCATCGGATATGAAAATGGTGTTCTCGGCGGTGTAGTGAGTGCAGCAGGAATTCTCTGCTCTGCTGGTGACAAAATTTTAGTGAATTCTCCGACTTATGTTGGATTTATGCACTCCTTATGTAATGTAGGTTACGAATTGGTACATAGTCCAATGGTCCTTGATGAACACAATGTATGGCGCATGGACTATGAAGACATGGAAAAGAAGATTGTAGAACAGCAGATTCACACAGCAATCCTGTGCAACCCGCATAACCCAACAGGACGTGCCTGGGAACGCTGGGAAATCGAAAAAGCCATGAAATTATACAAAAAATATGACGTATATGTTATTTCAGATGAAATCTGGTCTGACCTTTATCTGGCAGATCATCATCATATTCCAACACAGTCCATTTCAGAAGATGCGAAAATGAGAACAATTGCTTTCTATTCACCATCCAAGACATTTAACCTCGCCGGATTGATTGGAAGTTATCACATTGTATATAATAAGAGACTTCGTGATCGCCTGCGTAAGGAAGGCTCCTTAAGCCATTACAACAGCATGAATGTGCTCTCTATGTATGCACTGATGGGCGCTTACGAACCGGAAGGTGTTGAATGGCTGGAAGAATTGTTAGCAGTTCTTACAAAAAACGTAGATTATGCTTGTGACTTTATCGAAAAGAACTGGAAAGGTGTGAAGGTTTCCAAGCCACAGGCGACCTACATGTTGTTTATTGATTGTGAAGAGTGGTGCAGGGAACATGGAAAGACCATGGATGAGTTGGAAAATGCCGGACTGGAAATTGGCGTACTTTGGCAGGATGGACGAGAGTTCCATGGAGAATATTCTATTCGTCTGAATCTTGCACTGCCACTTGCAAGAGTGCAGGAAGCATTTGAAAGACTGGATAAGTTTGTGTTTAACGCGTAAGTTTGCCAAGGGTAACTTGTGTTAATAGTGAAAGGGCCTATGCAGAAAAAGTTTGTAGGAGATACCATAAATTAAGAAAAGTGGTACCTGAGTGACAAATTTTCTGCATAGGCCCTTTTGACGTTCCTGAAAAACAAGTTGGAGCACATTTTGGGGGTCTGGAAGGTTATAGAAGAGCCATAGACCCCGGCAATGTGACTTAATCACTAAAAAATAAAAATAATAACAATTCCTATTATTGACAATGGTTCCAAATAATGGTAAGATGCAATCAAGAAGAAGTTAGTTCTTCCTAATAAGAAAAATCAACCTAACAAAATAAAAATTAAGAAATATAAGGAGGACACTATATGTCAATGATCAACAAAGAAGTGAACGATTTTAAAGTACAGGCTTACGTAAACAATGGTTTCAAAGAAGTGAGTAAATCCGATATCTTAGGAAAATGGAGCGTATTCTTCTTTTATCCGGCAGATTTCACATTTGTTTGCCCAACAGAGTTAGAAGACCTTGCAAATAAATATGAAGAATTCAAAGCAGCTGGATGCGAAATCTACTCTGTATCTACAGATACACATTTCGTACATAAGGCATGGCACGATGCTTCCGACAGAATTAAGAAGATTCAGTATCCAATGTTAGCAGACCCGACACATGCACTGTCCAAAGATTTTGAAGTGCTGATTGAAGCTGATGGTCTTGCTGAGCGAGGAAGTTTCATCGTAAATCCGGAAGGAAAAATTGTTTCCTACGAAGTAAGTGCAGGAAATGTAGGACGCAACGCAGACGAGCTTTTCAGAAAGCTTCAGGCTTGCCAGTTCGTACACGAACACGGCGATGAGGTTTGCCCGGCAAAATGGCAGCCAGGCGCAGAAACATTAAAACCAAGTCTTGATCTGGTTGGAATGTTATAAGATTGATACCCTTTCTTTCTCTCTAAAATGAAAATATAAACGGACTCGTCGGAGGTAATAAATATGAAAAACATGTATGATGTTGTAGTGATAGGCGGCGGCCCGGCGGGTTTAACCGCCGCCCTCTACTTAGCCCGTGCAAGATATCGGGTGGTAGTAGTTGAAAAAGAAAAATTCGGGGGACAGATTACCATTACTCATGAGGTGGTAAATTACCCTGGAGTAGAAAAAACAAGCGGAGAAGCCCTGACGGCGACCATGCGGGCGCAGGCAGAGAGTTTCGGAGCAGAATTTCTTCTGGCAGAGGTGGAAAGCCTCACAGCGGAAGGCGATATTAAAGTCGTAAAGACAAATCGAGGAGAATTAAAAACTTATGGAATCCTGCTGGCGACAGGCGCCCATCCAAGAATGGTCGGATTCAAGGGTGAAGAGGAGTTTAGGGGACGCGGAGTTGCTTATTGTGCGACCTGCGACGGTGAATTCTTTACAGGTAAGGAAGTATTCGTTGTTGGCGGAGGATTTGCAGCAGCAGAGGAAGCTGTTTTTCTTACAAAATATGCGAAGCATGTCAATATTTTGATCCGCAGGGAGGACTTCTCCTGTGCGGCGGCAACAGCAGAGGCTGCACGCAGCCATGAAAAAATTACCGTGATTCCGAATACAACGGTGGAAGAAGTGTTTGGGGACTCTGCACTTCGAGGCATTCGTTACAAAAACAGAGTGACTGGAGAAGTGACGGAGTATAAAGCGCAAGACGGAGACAATATTGGGGTATTTGTATTTGCGGGTTATGCACCGGCAACAAGCCTTGTAAAAGGCATTGTGGAGCTGGACGAAGCTGGTTATGTTGTAACAGACCGTGTTCAAAAAACAAATGTGGACGGCATTTATGCAGCCGGAGACGTTTGTATCAAGCCTCTCAGACAAGTGGTTACAGCAGTCGGTGACGGAGCTTTGGCAGCAACAGAACTTGAAAAATATGCAGCGAAGCTGCACAAAAAAACTGGAATCATACCGCAGCAGCCACAGCCTGCAAAAACGGCAAAAGTAGAAAATACAGTAGATCAAAAGGAACCTTCAAAACCGGCAGGTAAAGAAAGCAGGTTGTTTGACGATGCAATGCTGGCGCAGTTAAATGCAGTGTTTTCCCGCATGGAGAGCCCGCTCATTTTAAAACTGTATCTGGATCATCGTCAGGTATCGGAAGAGCTCCGAGGCTATATGAAAGAACTTTCGAAACTTACTGAAAAATTGTCGGTGGAAATTGCAGACGAATCTACAGAAGCAGATCCTTGTGTAGAGGTATATCGTCAGGATGGAAGCTACAGTGGACTTGCATTCCACGGAGTGCCTGGAGGTCATGAATTTACCTCCTTTGTACTGGGATTGTACAATGCAGCAGGTGCAGGACAGAAGATCGATGAGGATCTGCTTGCTTCTATTGACAGCATCGATCGGAAAGTGGATATGAAGGTATTGGTATCACTTTCATGCACCATGTGCCCGGATTTGGTGATCGCAGCTCAAAAAATAGCCTCTTTAAATGAAAATATCACGGCAGAAGTGTATGATCTGAATCATTTCCCTGAGATCAAAGATAAATATCAGGTAATGAGTGTTCCTTGCCTGGTGATCAATGACGGCGAGAAAGTTTCCTTTGGAAAGAAAAATATCCGCCAGCTGTTAGCATTGATTTAGTCCTCTATAGGCATGATATGCATACATATAAAAGCCATAAGAAAAGCCCGTTGGTCAATGGAGGACCGCGGGCTTTTCAATGCTACAAAATATTCACTTGGATTGAGTTGTTTTCACGAGCAGCAGCCTTAAAGATTCTCAAGGTTTTTTGAAAAACTGCACCATCTTCTTCAGGTGTGTTGATCGTAATTTCAACATCGTTTAAATCTGTCAGACAGTCATACAATGCGTCTAAATTATTTCCATAATATTCCGGAAATTCCAAAAGCTCTTTTAAGTAATCATGAACCTTCGCAGCGTCTGCTAAAACATTGCCGTCTAAAGTAATCTGCTTCATACTATTCCTCTCCATACAATAATTCAAAGGTTTCGTAATGATCTTCGGTATAGTAGATCAGGCCATCGTTGGAATAAACGATTCGTTTGGCATTCCGATAAGTACCGTCAAAGTCTATGTCACATTCATGATATTCTCTATCATCGGTCTCTGGAAGCAGGCCTTCATAGTTGCCAAAATAGTCACCGCCAATGCTCATGCCGGGAGCAACTTCGTCTAAGTTTCCTTCACTGCTCACCCAGCCAAGAGCCTTGGCTTCTTTTTTGGTGATAAAGTTGGATGGAAGGTGACCGTATAAATAGAGATATTCAGCAACCTCATCCCTGCTGGTGTAGCATCCCTCTTCGGAAATGGCCGGAGCAACTGACTGTATTTCCTCATCGGAAGAGTTTGCGGAAGACGGCACATTTGTGCATCCTGCCAAAAGTCCCAGTGATAATACTGAGAGAATAAGACAGCACAGAAGTGTACGTAAATGTTTCTTCAACTTCATAATATTCCCTTTCATAAATAAAATATACTCATTAAATACATTATAGCATACTTGAAACTCCCTCAGATAGGGGGTAAAATGGAATATATTTAAAGTGGAGGAGTCTTATTATGAAAAGCAATTTAACAAGAGAAGAAGCATATACACTGCTTCGTAAATATAACAAAGAAGCATTTCACATTCAGCATGCACTGACAGTAGAAGGTGTACTGCGCTGGTTTGCAAAGGACTTAGGCTATGGGGAAGAGGAAGAATACTGGGCGATCACAGGTCTTCTTCACGACATTGACTTTGAATTATATCCGGAGGAACACTGTAAAAAAGCACCGGAATTATTAAAAGACGGCGGTGTGGCAGAAGACATGATCTACTCCATCTGTTCTCACGGCTATGAAATCTGCTGTGATATAGAACCAAAGCACGAAATGGAAAAAGTGCTTTTTGCGGCAGATGAGTTAACTGGTCTTATCTGGTCAGCAGCATTGATGCGCCCTTCAAAGAGCGTCATGGATATGGAGCTGAAAAGCTTAAAGAAAAAATTCAAAGACAAGCGTTTCGCCGCAGGCTGTTCCCGCGACATCATTAAAGCAGGTGCAGAGCGTCTTGGCTGGGAATTAGATGTTTTAATGGAAAAAACAATGGAAGCAATGCGCTCCTGCGAAGCAGACATTGCAGCATTTATGAAAAATTACGAGGCATAAAATGAAAAACTATCAGATCACAAGCTGGGTACATCATTTTTTAGAGAACCATGTTCAGCCGGGAGATATTTGTATCGATGCAACAATGGGAAATGGCAATGATACAGCACTGCTGAGTAAATTAGCAGGAGAAAACGGCAGGGTTATTGCATTTGATATACAGCAGATGGCACTGGATAATACAGCAGAAAAGCTTCAAAAAGAAGAGTGTCCTGAAAATTATAAACTGGTGCTGGCATCTCACGAGACGATGGGGGAATATGCAGAGGAAAATACAGTTTCCTGCATTACCTTCAATTTGGGTTACCTGCCGGGTGGAGACCACACAAAGGCTACCAGGGGTGAGAGCAGTATCAAAGCCATCAAAACAGGACTTTTCTTATTAAAGAAAAAGGGTTTGATGACTGTCTGCATTTACAGTGGCGGTGACAGTGGTTTTGAAGAAAAAGAAGCAGTTCTTTCTTATATAAAGGCATTGGATGCAAAAAAATATCTGGTCATTATTTCGGAATATGTGAACCGACCAAACAATCCACCGATTCCGGTACTGATTATTAAAATGTAAAAAATACAGGGAGTAGTGCTTTTGACTGAATTAATCAGTTGCTGGCAATACTCCCTGTTTACATGATATAACAGGTATATTATTTTAACTGATCTTATATCTTTTGATTTTCTTCTGGATTTGATATAATAACTGCAAATATGATGAGGTTTATTTGGAGGAAATGATATGGCAAAATACGTTATGGCACTGGATGCCGGAACAACCAGCAATCGTTGTATTCTCTTTAACGAAAAAGGAGAAATGTGCAGTGTGGCACAGCGGGAATTTACACAATATTTCCCACAGCCGGGCTGGGTAGAACACGATGCGGATGAAATTTGGGCAAGTATGCTTGGGGTTGCAGTAGAATCCATGAATATGATTGGTGCTGCAGCCACAGACATCGCAGCGATCGGTATCACCAATCAGCGTGAAACTGCCATTGTCTGGGATAAAAATACCGGTGTGCCTGTCTACCATGCAATTGTATGGCAGTGCCGCAGAACTTCTGAATATTGTGATTCCTTAAAAGAAAAAGG
>CAZYUZ010000061.1:0-10267 GCA_964650775.1 uncultured Lachnoclostridium sp.
AAGGCAAAGATTACATCAAGAACTGGGTAGCAGTGATTGGTGACTCTACATTCATGCATACAGGTGTCAACTCACTGATGAATATGGTTTATAACCAGGGTACAGGTACTGTTATGATTTTAGATAATTCTACGACTGGTATGACAGGACATCAGGATCATGCAGCAACCGGTAAGACTCTCATGGGACAGGAAGTACCTGCAATCAATATTTTTGAACTATGTAAAGCACTTGGTATTAAAAATGTTGTAGAAGTGAATGCGTTTGATATCAAAGAGCTGGAAAGAGTTGTAAAAGAAGAAGCAGCAAAAGATGAAGTGTCCGTAATCATCACAAAATCTCCATGCGTTCTTCTGAACAAAAAGAAAAATACAAAGGTTTGCAGACCAAATTCTGAAAAATGTAAGAAATGCGGTGCATGCTTACGTCCAGGCTGTCCGGCACTTACAAAGAATGAAGACGGAACTATTTCTATCGATGAAACAATGTGTAATGGCTGTGGTCTTTGCATGAATCTTTGTAAATTTGATGCAATCGAGTTAGTGGAGGTTTAAGATATGGGGAATAATACAAAAAACATCATGATTGTAGGTGTTGGCGGACAGGGAACACTGTTAACCAGCCGTATCTTAGGCGGTATTACTGTAGATGCAGGATATGACGTAAAGCTTTCAGAAGTGCATGGGATGGCACAGCGAGGCGGAAGTGTTGTTACATTTGTCCGTTATGGCGAAAAAGTAGCAGAACCTATCGTTGAAGAAGGACAGGCAGATGTACTTATCGCATTTGAAAGACTGGAAGCACTCAGATATGCACATTTCTTAAAGAAAGACGGTGCAATCGTTGTGAATGACTGGAGAATTGACCCAATCACAGTTGTAACAGGCGCAGCAGAATATCCGGACAACATTATTGAAAACCTTGAAAAAGAACATAAAGTATATAAAGTAAATGCGATGGAAGAAGCTTTGAAACTTGGCAATTCCAAAGTGTTCAATATTATCGTTTTAGGCGTGGCAGCAAGACATATGGACTTCTCAAAAGAAGCCTGGCTGAACGTAATTGAAAAAACTGTTCCACCTAAGACAATCGAAATTAACAAAAAGGCATTTTTACTCGGTTTTGAGGGCGAGTATTAAGTAAGATAAATGTGGATCTTAGGAGGAAGGAAAATGATTTGGAATGAAGCAAAAGAATGTATGAGCCGTGATGAGCTGCATAATCTGCAGAGTAAACGACTTGTCAAACTGGTAGACCGCGTATATCATAACGTGGAATTTTACCGCAAAAAAATGCAGGCAGTAGGGGTAGAGCCAGGCGATATCGAAACAGTAGAAGATATCGTAAAATTACCATTTACAACAAAGGCAGATTTAAGAGACACTTATCCATTTGGAATGTTTGCAGTGCCACAGTCACAGATTGTGCGTATTCATGCATCCAGTGGTACAACAGGAAAAGCGACTGTTGTAGGTTACACAAGAAAAGATATTGATGTCTGGTCAGAATGTGTTGCCAGAGCATTTGCACAGGCTGGACTTACAAGAGATGATATCATTCAGGTAGCTTATGGTTACGGTTTATTTACAGGTGGTCTTGGTGCGCACTATGGTGCTGAAAACTTAGGAGCAACTGTAGTTCCAATGTCTACAGGTAATACGAAGAAACTGACTACTATGATGAAAGACTTTGGAGCAACAGCAATTGCTTGTACACCATCTTATCTGTTACATATCGCTGAAACATTAGAGGCAGAAGGAGAACTTGATCAGATTAAATTAAAAGCTGCCATTTGTGGTGCAGAACCTTGGACAGAACAGATGCGTAAACAGATTGAAGAAAAGCTTCATATCAATGCATTCGATATTTATGGTTTATCAGAAATCATGGGACCAGGTGTTGCATGTGACTGTATTTATCATAAAGGTCTCCACGTTTATGAAGATCATTTCTTACCGGAAATCATTGATCCAAATACATTAAATCCGGTAGCAGAAGGCGAAACAGGGGAACTTGTATTTACAACTCTGACAAAAGAAGGTATTCCTCTCATTCGTTACCGTACAAGAGACTTAACAAGCATCAGCTATGATAAATGTGAATGTGGAAGAACACTGGCTCGTATCAGCAGATTCAAAGGACGTTCTGACGATATGCTTATTATCCGTGGTGTGAATGTATTCCCATCACAGGTAGAAGCAGCGTTACTTGAAATGGGTGAAGCATCACCACATTATATGCTGATCGTAGACCGTGTAAACAACTTAGATACATTAGAAGTTCAGGTAGAAGTTGATGAAAAATTCTTCTCTGACCAGATTAGAGAGCTTGAAAATCTGTCTAAGAAGATTGCACATGTGATTCAGCAGGCAATCGGTCTTGCAGTAAAAGTAAAACTTGTGGAACCTAAGACTATCGAAAGAAGTATGGGTAAAGCAGTTCACGTCATCGACAAACGTAAGCTTGTATAAGGAGGATGCTATGTTCTTAAATCAGTTATCAGTATTTCTTGAAAACAGAGAAGGTCGTTTGGACCAGGTTCTTGAAACATTAAAAAATCATAATATCAATATTGTTTCCTTATCACTGGCCGATACCAGCGATTACGGAATGCTTCGTATGATTGTATCAGATTCGGAAGAGGCAAAAAAAGTGTTAAGAGAAGCAGGATTTTCAGCAATGTTAACACCAGTATTGGGTGTAAAACTTGCTCATAAAGCGGGACAGCTTCAGACAGTTCTTTCTGAACTGAGTAAGGAATGCATTAACATTGAATATATGTATGCCCTCGCAACAAGCGGAGAAGATGCGATTATCGTAATCAAGACAACAGACCTGGAAAAATCAGCAGCAGTTTTAAATAACGCAGGTATTAAGTTGGCTGGAGCATCAGAAGTCGAAGGCTAAGTAATGATTGTTGATTTTCATACACATATATTTCCGGATGCAATTGCGCCAAAAACGATTCCTTTTTTAGAACAGAGATCAGGAATTACGGCTGCAACAGATGGAACATTAAACGGACTGCTTCATTCTATGGAGCAGTCCGGTGTAAATTTGTCTGTGATTATGCCGGTAGTAACCAAACCGTCCCAGTTTGACAGTATCAATACCTTTGCAAAAAGTATAAATGAAAACTCTAAAGGGGAAGTGCTGTCTTTTGGAGGCATTCATCCGGATTGTGAGAATTATAAAGAAAAACTGGACTATATTAAGTCCCTTGATCTGCCGGGAATTAAGATTCATCCGGACTATCAGGGCGTATTTATTGATGACATCCGCTATATGCGAATCATTGAGTATGCCAATGAGCTGGGTTTGATGATCTTGACCCATGCAGGTGTTGATATAGGGCTTCCGGAGCCCGTACATTGCCCTCCAGACAAGATGCGTAAAGTGATTGATGCAATTCATCCGGAAAAGCTGATTGTGGCACATTTTGGTGGCTGGAGACAGTGGGAAATGGTCTATGATTATCTCGCAGGAGAGAATGTCTATTTTGACACTGCGTTTACCTTTGATTATATTACAACAGAGATGTTCTTAAAAATTTGGGAGAAGCATGATAAAAGTAAGATTCTGTTTGCAACAGATTCTCCATGGGGCAGTGCGTCAAAAAACATTGCACGGATAAATGAGCTTCCATTGACTGCACAGGAAAAAGAAGCAATTTTATCGGGTAATGCAAAGAAGCTATTAAGATTAACATAAGTTGAAATTTTTTGAAAAAACCCTTGCATTTTGTGCAGGGGTTTTGTATAATGGAGAGGCTTTAGGACTTTAAAGTGTTACGGTTTAAAGTGCAACACTTTAAGGTGAACTGATAAAGAATGCGAGGAAGAGATTATGATTACAAAAGTTATTTTTCTGGTAGTTTTCTTTGGAATAATGATCGGTGTAGGTCTTTATTCCAGAAAACATGCAACAAACGTGAATGATTTCATATTAGGTGGCAGAAGTGTAGGGCCTTGGCTGACAGCTTTTGCGTATGGCACTTCTTATTTTTCAGCGGTTGTATTTGTTGGATATGCAGGACAGTTTGGATATAAATATGGTCTCGCAGCAACATGGATTGGTATCGGGAACGCACTCATTGGTTCCCTGCTTGCCTGGGTAATCTTAGGCAGAAGAACGCGAGTTATGACAAAACATTTATCCGCAGCGACGATGCCGGATTATTTTGGAAAACGTTATGATTCTAATTCTCTTAGAATTGCAGCTTCAGTGATTTCATTCATTTTCCTGATTCCGTATACAGCATCTGTATATAATGGTCTTTCAAGACTTTTTGGAATGGCATTTGATATTCCTTATTCAGTATGCGTGATCGCGATGGCAGCTTTAACAGGTGTTTATGTTATTTTAGGCGGTTACATGGCAACTGCCATCAACGATTTCATTCAGGGAATCGTTATGCTGGTTGGTATCGTAGCAGTTATTGCAGCAGTACTTGATGGTCAGGGCGGTTTCTACCAGGCAGTGGTTGCTCTTTCAGAAATTGAAAGTGATGTACCGTTGACCATGGGACAGAAAGGTGTATTTGCTTCCTTCTTTGGACCGGATTTACCAAACCTGATCGGTGTTGTCGTTTTAACATCCCTTGGTACATGGGGGCTTCCACAGATGGTACATAAGTTTTACGCGATTAAAGACGAAAAAGCAATCCGTTACGGAACGGTTATTTCTACAGTTTTTGCAATCGTTGTATCCGGTGGCTGTTACTTCTTAGGCGGATTTGGCCGCTTGTTTGATACGCCAGCCATCCATGCAGCAGATGGCAGTGTCATTTACGACTCCATCGTTCCAACAATGCTTTCTTCATTGTCAGATTTATTGATTGGTATTGTAATTGTATTGGTACTTTCAGCGTCGATGTCTACATTATCATCACTGGTACTGACCTCCAGTTCAACACTGACTCTGGATTTTATCAAAGGTAACATTGTAAAAGACATGGATGAAAAGAAACAGCTTTTATGTATGAGAGTTATGCTGGTATTCTTTATTGTAATCAGTGTTGTGATTGCTCTTGATCCACCAACCTTTATTGCACAGCTGATGGGTATTTCCTGGGGCGCACTGGCAGGCGCATTCCTTGCACCATTTATGTATGGTCTGTACTGGAAAGGCGTTACAAAAGCTTCTGTTTGGGCGAGCTTTGCATGTGGCGTACTCATAACGGTATTGAATATGTTCTTTAAATTTATTGCATCACCAATCAATGCCGGAGCAATTGCAATGGTAGCAGGAATGATCGTTGTTCCAATTGTAAGTTTGGTAACCCCAAAGATGGATAAGAAAAAAGTAGATGACATATTTGAATGTCTGGAAGAAAAAGTAACAGTCAGCAGAAGGAAATCTATCGAAGAATAAAACAGAATGCAGAAATTACCAGTGCTCTGCAGATTGACATAACTATATGACCGTGATATTCTAAAGCACATCGTTTTAGAAAGGAAATAATCATGGCATATATATGGATTAATCCGGTCACGGCAAGCATGTATGGGGAAGAAGCGTTAAATGCCTTTTTGCAGGAGCATGGGTTTCAGCGTTTTCATACTTCCATTGACTGGCTTTCGATTGTAAGAGATAAGTATCAAACAGCCGTAAAACAGTCTGTACATCCTGTGATGGACGTAAGATGCCCGAAAGTGAAGGAACTACTGGAAGGCATGGAGTTGAAAACGGAAGTTACTTTTCCTCAGATTTATCCAATTCTGATTCACTGTGGTCAGGAGGGATGTGCAAGAAAAGAGCTGCAAGATGAAACCAAAATTATTACGACTCCCTGTCAGGCACTTGCGGACATGGGAAACAGGCTTTGTTTTCCGGATACGCACTTTATTTCGTGGAATCAATTTTTAAAAATGCTTGGAAGTGAGCCTGAAAGAACTACAATTCATGAAAGTCCGATTCCACCGGGATATTTTAAGGAACTGGGATTCAATGTGGCATCGATTACCGGAGAAGAAGAAATACGAAGGTATTTTGAAGCAGGTATTCCGGAAGGGACACAGCTTGTAGAAATGCTGTATTGTAAAGATGGGTGTCATAATGGCGATGGTATCGTGGCACATCCATAGCAAATAAGATTATAAGACTTTTATTGTGATAATTATCATAATAGAAGTCTTATTCTATTTTATTAGTAATTAATTAACAATTGCTTTTTGCGTGTATTCAGAATATGATACAATAAAAAGAGTTTATCAGTAAGATATGAGGAAGAAAAAATGAAGAAAAAAGTAGTTGTGTTAGGTGGTGGAACTGGTTCCTCTACTTTGGTTCGTGGTTTGAAGGAATTTCCGGTGGATTTAACAGCTATTGTATCGGTATGTGATGATGGCAGCAGTACTGGTGTGCTTCGCGAAGAATTTGGTATTCCGGCAGTTGGAGATATCCGACGAGTACTGGTTGCGTTGTCAGAGACAGAACCGCTTGTCATGGAACTGTTTAATTACCGTTTTCATACAAAGAGTGATCTGGATGGACATACGGTAGGAAACCTTCTTTTGACCGCATCTTCAGAAATTACAGGAAATTTATCGGATGGGATCGAGGCACTTAGCAAAGTGTTTAATCTGAAGGGAAAAGTTGTTCCACTGACTGAGGATAATGTGGTCCTGATGGGTGAGATGGAAGATGGCAGCATCGTAGAGGGTGAACACAATATCACTGCAAATAAAAAGCAGATCAAACGTGTTTTTTATAAAGAAGAACCGATTCCAACCAAAGAGGCGGTGCGTGCAATCGAGGAAGCGGAACTGATCATCTTAAGTATGGGAAGTCTGTTTACAAGTATCATTCCAAACCTGATTTGTGATGAGATTAGAAATGCCATAGACAGAAGCAAAGGAAAAGTACTCTACGTCTGCAATATGGTGACGCAACCGGGAGAAACTGAAAAGTTTAAAGTATCAGACCATGTGAAGTTATTAAATCAATATCTTGGAAGCCATAAAATTGATGCGGTCATTGCCAATAATGGAAAGATTGATGATGATATGGCAAAAAGATATGAGTCGCTTGAACAGAAAGATCCGGTAGAATTAGACCAGGAGGAAACTGAAAAGCTGACAGAAAGAGTCATCTATGGAGATTATGTAACGATTAGGAACAATCTGCTAAGACATAATGTGATGCGATTGGGACTTGATATATTTGGATATTTGTTAGAACAGAAATAAATACAATCAGAGGAAACTATGAAGAAACAAAATTCACTTAGTAATTTAAAAGAAATTTTTAAGGAAGATTCAAAATTTAAGATATTTTTATTGTCTATTCTTATTACAGGACTTTCTTACGGTCTGTATAAAGGAATGCTTGATAATTTCCTTGCGGAAATTGTTGGTATGGGAGAAATGGATCGTGGGATTACAGAGTTTTTTAGAGAATTGCCGGGGATTATGATCGTATTTATACTTGCTGCTTTTTATATGCTCTCGGCTGAGACACTTTATAAAGCAGGTGCAATCATTATGCTTATTGGTATGACCATGCATGCGGCATTACCGCCTACAAAGGTGCTTGCTACATTGGCAATTTGCATGTATTCCCTCGGGGAACATATCCAGCTGGGGATGAAGAGCAGTATATCATTAAACTATGCGAAGCCAGGACATGGTGGGGCTGCACTTGGTGCACAGACTTCCATGTATCAGATTGGAACGTTGGCAGGATATCTTGTGATTGTGCTGGTGTTTTCATTTTTTGTAAGCAATCAGCCATATACAGTTTTCTTTGGAATAGCGGCAATTCTGGCAGCAGTCAGCGTAGTTTGTTCTATGCGCATTACAGGAAAAAGTGCCACAGACGAACATAAACGAAGATTTTATTTCCATAAGAAGTATACGAAATACTACATGCTGGAAATGTTTTATGGAGCAAGAAAGCAGGTATTCTTTACCTTCGGTCCATATGTATTGATCTTGTTTTACGGAGCAAATGCCGCAACGATAAGCTTACTTTTCGCAGTTTCTGCGATTGCATGTTTCTTTGCCTCTCCGATTGTTGGACGTATCATCGATAAGGTTGGATACAAAGTCGTTATGATATCGGATACATTGATTTTAGTGATTGTGTGTTTTTTCTATGGATTCGCACATCATTTGTTTCCGAAAGATGTAGCGTTTATTGTCTGCTGTATAAACTACATACTGGATTCTGTGATTTCACTGGCGTCCATGGCATCCAATGTTTATGTACAGGATTTATCTGATAATCCTGATGAAACGAAGGCAACGATTTCTACGGGAGTATCCATCAATCATGTGATTACGATTTTCATTGCGTTATTTGGTGGATGGATCTGGCAGACACTTGGAATTGAATTGCTGTTTATCATTTCGGCAGTTCTTGGGCTTTGCAATAGTGCCTATGCGGCTACGATTAAGACAAAAAAAGCATAAAAAATCTTATTATACGAAAAGGCATGTGCTCAACAGTCAAGCTAAGCACATGCCTTATATCATTATTCTGGCATTTTTTTGTATTCTACATCTGGTAACCCTGATAAGCAGCCTCTAAATTAGAAGGATGTACTTTGGAATCTTCCGCCAGTTGCAGAGGTAAAGGCAGCCCAGCGGCCGTTACATTCTACGATTCCACGGGAGCCGAGCCCCACTTGAACGACTGTATATTGTTTCATGCGATACCTCCGGACGATATTATTGAAAATCTCTATAGATTCACTATACCATTTGAAAAGAGAATATGATATGATTTTTTTAGAAATTGTAATGTTTTATTATGACAAATGATACGACAATAGGAGGCAGTATGGAATTTGTAAAGGTTGATAACACCAATATTCAGTATTTAAAATCAATTGTGAAGGAATTCAGAGATCAGGACATTACAGATGAAAAAGCGTTATCTTTTGTAAATCATCCAACAGTGATCTGCTTTGCCTGCATTGAAGAAGAAAAGGCAATTGGATATATTTATGCCTATCGTTTACCAAGAATGGATAATGGAAATGACATTCTGGAACTCTATCATCTGTTTGTAAAAGAAGAGCACCGAAAAAAAGGGATTGCGAAAACATTGGTGAATAAAATGCTTGATTATGCGAGAGAAGAACAGATTCACTACGCATTTTTACTGACAGGCAATGATGACAGTTACATTCCGGCAAGAAAACTGTATGATTCCTTAGGCGGATACAATCACCCGATATTTAAGGAAACATATTACTGGTATATTACAGGAAAACCACAGGCATAAGGTGCCGCAGGATAAAGAAAGAAAAGACCGCTGAGTTTTTCAGCGGTCTTTTGGTACGTATGAGCTTATAAATCAACACCTAAGAATTTTTTTAGGCGTCATTACGGCCTTCACTTCTTGCGGCCAGAAATTCACTGGATGCCATGGAAAATGTTACTAATATTATAGCGCATGTGTCAGCATGAAACAATATAAAGGGCTGATGAAAGGGCTGAAACAGTTCTTCTAGGCAAATGGAAGAAATTGTGATAATATTTAACTTGACAAAAATTAGTTAAGAATTATTAAATGGATAAAAGGAAAAGGGAAGAGGGAAAAAGATGCAGGAAATATTAGTCCGCGCAGGCTGTTTTATCGCAATCATTGTCTTGGGATACGCACTGCGCAAAAAAAATTTTTTTAAAGAAGACGATTTTACAGTATTATCTAAAATTGTCTTAAAAATCACATTACCGGCAACGATTGTATCAAGCTTTGCTGGAAAAGAGATTGATTTGGCGTTGCTGTCATTAGCTCTGATCAGTATTGGGGCGGGGCTTGTGTATATGCTTGTCATGTATTTGATCAATGTAAAAAGAGGAAAAGATACACAGGCATTTGAAATACTAAATACTGCTGGATATAACATCGGAAACTTTACGCTCCCGTTCGTGCAGAGTTTTTTAGGACCGATAGGGGTTATTACAACAAGCCTTTTTGATGTGGGAAATGCGTGCATCTGCCTTGGAGGATCTTATGGTGTCGCATCTGTCGTAAAAGGCGGCGGAAAATTTTCTCCACTGAAGATTTTGAAAGCCTTATTAAAATCTGTAGCATTTGACTGTTATGTGCTGATGGTGTTTTTGACGATATTTAATTTAAAGTTGCCGGGTGTTGTGGTTTCTTTTGCAGAGATTATTGCAAACGCAAATGCATTTATGGCAATGTTTATGATCGGCGTTGGATTTAAATTAAGTGGTGATAAATCTCAGATCGGATCAATTGTGAGAGTGCTTGTAGTTCGATACAGTATTGCTGCATTACTGGCAGTGGGATG
>CAZYUZ010000062.1:0-10118 GCA_964650775.1 uncultured Lachnoclostridium sp.
CCATAAATTTTTTTCTGTTTTTGTACCTGCGTATTTGTTTGCCATAATCATAGCCTCCCTTTCAAGAACTTAAGGCGGTTTTTACACAAAAACCTCTTTAGAATTATAGCATATCAGCCTGCATATTTCCATGAAAAATATACTGGATTTATATCATAAATGTATAAAGCCAGTACAATACCCCCAGCACCCAGCTTGAAACGATTCCGTATAAAATGACCGGTCCTGAAATCGTAAAAATCTTGCAGCCAATCCCAAAGACCTGCCCTTCCTTTTGAAACTCGATGGCAGGTGCAGCCACAGAGTTTGCAAATCCGGTAATTGGAACCAACGCTCCGGCTCCTCCAAATTTTGCAATGTTCGGATAAATGTTAAAACCTGTCAGAAGTACACTTAGCATAATCAGAACAATCGTACACACAGTTCCGGCGTCCTCTTTATTCAATCCATAAGCCATTGCTGCCTGTGTAATCGCCTGTCCGATTGTGCAAATAACACCACCAACCAAAAACGCCTTCAGCATCTCCTTCGCCAGGTTATGGGTAGGAGTATACTGCTTTACTTTCTCCCCATACTCCCGCTCAATTTGTTTTTGCTTTTCTGTTTTTTCCATCATATCCTCCTATCCCCACAAAAATCTATGAAGCAGCGACCCTGCCGTATGCCCAATTGCCAGCGACCATACGATCACGATCAGTCCTTTTTTCAAATAGATTCTACGCATAAAAATCGGTATCGTATCAATGATCTCCGTCAATGCCATCGCCCATGCACCTACAAAAATACCGGCACAAGATCCATAAATTCCAAGTCCAATCTCTCCCACCGGAATCTGCCAGCTGTATAAATACCACACTGTGCCAAAAATCCCGCCGGCAGCGACCACCATCTCATAAAGCCAAATCCACTTTCCCGTCTTTGTCTGATGAGCAAACCGGGAAATGATTCCAAGTGCGATCAGCAATGCAAAAAAACCGCCCGCCAGACCGATGCCTGCACCAAAGCCAAACAATGCCAGCAATAATTTTTTAATTAACATCCTTCTCCTGCCCTTTTCTTCCGGCATGCTGAATTACGGTGGTATAAACCTGCTTATCATACCCCGACATTTCCACCTCCACCGGAGATGGTTCCTGCGTCAGCCGCTTTTTACCAAAATGATTAAAAAATACGATGATACCAACGCTGACTCCAAGGGAATAGCTAAGCTCCAGAATCGTCGCTCCCTGTGGCGCAGTACCCATGACCCAGGTATATACTTTTCGAAAGCTGTCCAGCGCACTCACATCCTCATTAAATGTCATCATTGCAAATACGGAGCCAAAAAATGAAATCATACACACTGCAGATACTTTTATCACATCCACTGCTTTCGAAGTATTCTTAGGTTTTAATCCAACGATAAAATCATTTTCACCCACATTCTGTATTTCCAGATCAGGATAGACTTCATGGATTTTCTGAATAACCGCCAGAATGGACACAACACTGCGATTGTTCGGATTCGAATCAATCTTCATAAGCTTTTCCTGTTTCAGCCGACTTACAACCGTCGCATCTGCGCATTCCATTTTTGCCACATCCCCAAGCTTTACATTTGTTTCCGGCACCTGAATACATTGTTCTATTTTTAAGTACAGGATTCTTTTCATAGTATAAGCTCCAAAGTGTCTTCGGCATTCACCTCCGGCAGCTCTACGAAGGTGCCGTTTTCATATACCATGGGTTTCAATTCCACATACAGATAATAGCCTGTCCATAAAAGAATCGATAATAAAATCAGTGTAATCGCATATACATATTTTTTTCTCATAACATCCTCTCTTTCAGAGTTATTATTTGAAAAATAAACAATCTTATGCAAGTTCCTTCATTCTTCTTAAAATCTTTTTTTCCAGTCTGCTGACCTGCACCTGACTGATTCCTAAAATTTCCGCTACCTGAGTCTGAGTTTTATTTTCAAAATATCTCAAAAAGATCAATTCTCTGTCACGCTTGTCCAATTCACCCAAAAGCTGTTGTAAAAACAGCCTGTTCATCAACTCCTCCTCTTCATTTTTTTCGTCTGCAATCCGTTCTCCTAACGATACTTCTTTCCCTTCTTTGTTATAAAGACTCTGCTCCATGGACTCAATTTCCACCATCGCTTCCATGGAAAGCATGATTTCTTCCGGTTCCAGTTTTAATGCTTTTGACAGTTCCTCCACCGTTGGTTCCCGTCCATGTTCATGTGTAAACATTTCCATTGCTCTTTTGATTTTCCACTGGTTTTCCTTTAAACTGCGGCTGACTTTAATCATCCCATCATCTCTTAGGAAACGTTTGATTTCTCCCGAAATCAAGGGAACTGCATAAGTCGAAAATTTCACATCATAAGTAAAATCAAATTTATCAATCGCCCTTATCAGACCGATTGCTCCAATCTGGTATAAGTCCTCTACTTCTATGCCTCTTCCCATAAATCTGCGCACCACATTCCAGATCAATCCGGAATGCATGGTTATCAGTTGTTCCTTTGCATTACTTTCTCCCGCCTGTGACTGTCTAATCAGTTCAAAGGTACGTTCCATAGGCTATTCCTGCTTTTCATAGCGTCTGCCAATTTTTTTCTTCATCGTGACTTTCGTTCCTTCGCCCACCTTTGATTCCACTTTTACGGTATCCATAAAAGCTTCCATAAATACAAAGCCCATGCCAGAGCGTTCTAAATCTCTTCTTGTGGTATAGAGCGGTTCCATTGCTTTTGAAATATTTTCAATTCCTACGCCAAAGTCCTGCACACTGACTTCCAAAGTATCGCCTTCAACAGAAGCTTCAATTAAGATTTTATGTATTTCATTTCGATAACCATGAATAATCGCATTGGTCACGGCCTCAGAAATAGCAGTCTTGATATCTGCCACCTCTTCCATCGTTGGATTTAGTCTTGTCAAAAATGCAGCCACGACCACTCTCGCAAAAGATTCATTTGACGGTATACTGTCAATTTCCAGTCTCATTTCCTGTTTCATGTTAAAACTCCTCTCCGATTGGAATGATTTTATGAATTCCGCTAAGCATCAGAATTTTTTTAATGCGTTCTCCCGCGTGAACGATTCTGACGGAACCTCCCAATGCCCGCATAAGCTTATATCGTCCCATCAATAATCCAATTCCTGAACTGTCCATAAATTCTGTATCATCAAAGTCAAATTCCAGAATCTTAATATCTTCTGTTTGCAGTTTTCTATCTACTTCTTCACGAACTGCATCTGCGAAGCAGTGATCTACTTCTGCCGGTATTTTTACCACCAAACAATCGTTCTCATAACGTATTATGTTTTTCATAGACATCCTCCTTCCATGCATATAAAAAAGGAGACCACGTATTTACGTAGTCTCCTATACTTCTAGGTTTCTCTTTTTGTTTATGGATGTGCATTGATATAGCTTTGTGCACTCTTTGCTCTCTGAGTTGTCAACGGAAGAAGTTCTAACACTTTCTGATAGTGTATCTTCGCATTTGCCACATCATTCAGTCCGGCATAGGTTCTTGCCAGATAGTACTGTGCATAATCATGTTCCGGATTTAATTCCACAACCTTTACAAGCTCTGTCTTTGCTTCTTCGTATTTGCCGGCATTGTAAGCTTCCAGCCCTTTATTATAAAGTTCTTCAATTACTGTTGCATTGACTGTTGCATTGACCTGCATGTAAATTTCTTTTGCACCTTCTGCCAGTTCATCTTCACTGACAGTTTTGAGCACCTCTACAGCTTCTTCAAATTTTGCTTCTTCCGCAAGCTTCTGTGCTTCAAATAAAGCTTCATAGCTGTTTGCTTTTTTCGTTACAGTATCCGCCTGTGCTTTCGCCGCAACCGCTTCCAGTTTTGCGGTATCTCTTTCTTTTGTAATCTTTTCAATTGTTGCAGTTTTTACTTCCAGCTGATCGCTGTATTCAATGACCTGCTTGTTTGCACTGTTGTTTGCCGACTGAATCTTTGCTGGTGCAAACACGAACCAGCATACTGCAATACCGATCACAAGACCTAAGATGATATCAAATACAACATTTCTTCCGCTGTGCTCAGAAACGGTCTTTGGCTGAATGATCGTTTCGTTACCGCTTGTATAAGCCACAGCATCCTTACTGATTCTGGAATTCTTTTTATCTGCACTTTTTCCGCGCAGCAGATCAGTTTCTTTGAAATAATTTAATGCCGTCACATTTCCACGGTCGATATGAAGTACTTTTTTTAGTTCTTTTCTCGCCATTTCAATCTGGTTTGTCTCAATCGAAACCAGTGCCAGCAGCAGATGTGCTGCTACAAATTTGTCATGAATTGACAAAACCTTCTTTAACTGAATCACTGCCAGGTCAAGGCTTCCAGATCTTGCATATAACAAGGACTGATTGTATTTCTTCAATGCGACATTATAGGCATCCAGTTTGCCTGCATTGTTCTGGACTGCTTCAATATATTTATCTGCAATATTATCTTCCGGCTGGTAGTTCTTGCTGACAATCCATTCGGAAAGCGCTGCTACCACATCGCCCATTTCAAAATATACAAGCCCTAACAGGTTACGCGCCGGAATATTTTTCTTATATACTTTTAAGCTGTTCTTTAAATCTTCCCTGGCGCCGGACAAATCACGCACCTGCGCTTTTTCCAGACCTCTGTTATAAAGCGCATTGGAGGTAGAGATCAGCTTTTTATAAATTTTTACATTGGTACCACAGTTGTTGCAAAAACTGCTGTCCGTCAATGTTGCTCCACATTTATTACATTTCATCTGCGCTACGCTCCTAATGACGTTCCTTTGTCTCTTTCACCATTTCTTCCATAAGATCGACCATATCTGTCAGGTTCTTATTGTGAATATTATCTTCAATCTGCTCAACTTCTAAGCTTGGATAGAATTTCTTCAGTTCTTCTTCAAAATTAATCATCGTGCTTCCTCCTATCAAACTCCATCATACCCACCAGCCTTAGAAAAATCAATCTTTTTATGGTGTCGGGGTGTGATAAATAATCGACATTTCTTCACTTAAAACTCGTTTATTCGGTGCCAGCTGTTTTATGGAAACTTCATCACCATCTTCAAGGATACAATCCTTTACACGAACCAGATTTTCATTGATAAATCCAGTCGATAAAAACTCTCCGTTTACATGAACCTTGCTCTGTGTGGTAAAGTTCTCTCCAAATACATATACCTTGTCCTGAATCTGGATTACTTTGTCAATGGTCTGATCAATGATTCCCATCTCAAACTCTGCCGGTTCATGTTTTCCGGCTTTGCCATATCCATAGCCTTCACCGTAAAGTAAATCGTACTGTAAGATTTCCATATCATACTGGTAATCCTTTGTACCTCTTCGATTCTGGTGATACTGTACCATTGCTCCGGTATGAATTCCCAGCTGGTCTAATACTTCTGCGCCAATCTGATAAGCACACAGTGTCTGGTCATTTTTCTCTAAACCAATATTGTCCCAAATGACGTAGGAAGTATCAAATAAATATCTGTTTGTTACATCTTCTTCTGTCAAATCCATGGTTGGAAGGTGGTCTCCATAAAATACGATGACACTGTCTTCGCCTGTTGAATCAACTGCCGTAACCAAATCTTCCACGAACTGGTCCACTTCGTAAATCATATTTACGTAATATTCCCATTGATTGTTTTTCGCTTCTGTTGGAGAACCGTCCACTGTAATAATCGGATTTTCAATCACCTTTTCTGTCGGATAGTCTCCATGACTCTGTACGGAAATGGTAAATACATAATCCTGACCTTCTGTGGACTCTAAGCAGTCCATGACAGCTCCTACAAGCACATCATCCTTCAACCAACCATTTGGTGTCTCATTGGAGATATCCATGTATTCTTTGGATGTATAGGTTTCAAATCCCAGATTCGGGAATACATCAACACGGCTGTAGAAAGTTGCCTTATTGTTATGAATTGCGTGTGTGTTATAACCAATTTCACTTAATGCATATGGTACACTGTCGCAAGTCGTTTTCTTTAAAATTGTTTTGTGCGGATATTCTCCCGGTCCAAAATAACGCATGTTCATACCGGAGATTGTTTCAAACTCTGTATTGGCAGTACCCGCGCCTACCGATGGCACCTTAAAGGCACCAGAGGAATATTCCTCCATAAGTGATCTGAAATATGGGATTGGATCTTCGGAACATCTTAAATATTCCACAGTCTGTACATCAAAGAAAGACTCTAGCTGCACAAAAATAATATTCGGCAGATTTTCCGGTACTTCCTTTTCCCATTCTGTCAGTTCATCAATATATTCTTCATCATATCCGTAAGGCTTGTTCATACCGGTTCCCACCAGTGTACAGCTAAAGCAGTACGGGAAACCATAGTCCTGATATGCAAATGCAATATTCCCAAAATAGGAAGAAATCACACGGTTTTCCAATGCAAGAAACGTACTTCCTGCAAAAAGACCAATGACCGCCAAAAGACCAATCGCATTTCTTACATAATGAATCTTTCCCTGGTACTTTGGACCCTTTTTCCAGAATAAATATAAAATCGCAATAACGCCCACTACCAGCAGTACATTCATCAGCAGTTTGTCCGGCGACATATATTTATCCAGAATGTCTGCAAGGTCTTCCAGCAGCTTAATATCCTGTGCAGTAAACGGCGTTACTCGGTTACTTAAGACCGTACCATTCATATAACCGCCATAAATCCAGATGGCTGAAATCGCCAGACGAAGAACCGCTCTTCTTCTGAACAGATATACGATCATCAAGGTCATAAAGATCAGCAGCGAATTATACAAAAACACCAGCGGACTCTCTGTCATAAAGGCAAAGCCCTCCGTCACGGAATGTCTGGAAAACGATTCGATCATAAATTCAATGATCATGGACCATAATGCGTGAAAAACAATGGAATATTTATTCAACACATTTACGGTCTTTACAATCCCATTTTGATGCTTTTCATAAAAGGCACAAAATGGCTTTTTTATAATACTTCCTGCCTTACGAAAAGGGGCAGAGATAATCCCTGCCGCCATTCTAATCTTTTCTTTCATAGATTCTCCTCAAATGACATCGCTACGCCAGCTGAGAAAGTCTTACTTTAACCTGCTCCATCATCTGTGTATATTTTGCAAGTTTTTCCTTTTCTTCATCAATCTTGCTCTGTGGAGCCTTGCTTACGAACTTCTCATTGCTAAGCATTCCATTTACGCGTGCGAGTTCTTTCTGCAGACGAGCTTCTTCTTTTTTCAGACGTTCGATTTCTTTTTCGATGTCTACAAGCTCTGCAAATGGCATACAAATTTCGACTTCAGGAATCATTGCTGAAACTGCGTCTTCTGCGATGCCTGTTTTGTCGCACTGTACTGTAACTTCACTAGCATAACCTAAACTTCCGAAGAAAATGTGACCATTTTCGAAAATCTTTCTTAATTTTTCATTTTCAGATACAACGAATACCTTTGCTTTCTTGCTTGGAGGTACATTCATGCCGGAACGGACATTACGGATCGCACGAACTGCTTCTTTGATCGTTTCAACAGCAAATTCATCTTCTGTAAAGTTCCATTCATCTTTGTATTCCGGCCAAGCAGAAATCATGATGGATTCTTCATCACATAAGTTGCAGAAAATTTCTTCTGTAATAAATGGCATATATGGGTGAAGAAGTTTTAATGCATTGATCAAAACAGTCTTTAATGTCCAGAGTGCGGCAGGTTTGCTTTCATCTGCATCGTTGTACAGACGAGGTTTTACCATTTCAATGTACCAGTCACAGAATTCTTCCCAGATAAAGTCGTAAATCTTCTGAACTGCAATACCAAGTTCGAATTTGTCCATGTTCACGGTAACATCTTTTGCAAGTTTGTTTACTTTGGACAGAATCCATTTATCTGCACTTGTCAGTGTATCTAAATCAATATTTTCAGGTACTTCTGCACTCTCTTCATTCATCATGATGAAACGGGAAGCATTCCAGATCTTATTTGCAAAGTTTCTGGAAGATTCTACTCTTTCCATGTAGAAACGCATATCATTTCCAGGTGCATTACCTGTGATCAATGTCATACGAAGTGCATCTGCGCCGTACTGTTCGATGATTTCCAGTGGATCAATACCATTTCCAAGAGATTTACTCATCTTACGTCCAAGGGAGTCACGTACCAAACCGTGAATGAGAACGTGATGGAATGGGCTCTTTCCTGTCTGCTCGTATCCGGAGAATACCATACGGATTACCCAGAAGAAAATGATGTCGTATCCTGTAACGAGAACATCTGTTGGATAGAAGTAATCTAATTCTTCTGTTTTTTCCGGCCAGCCAAGTGTGGAGAATGGCCATAATGCAGAGGAGAACCATGTATCTAATGTATCAGGGTCCTGTGTTAAATGCTTACATCCACATTTTGGACAAACATCCGGAGCTGTTTTGGAAACTACGATTTCACCGCATTCATCACAGTAGTATGCAGGAATTCTGTGTCCCCACCAGAGCTGTCTGGAAATACACCAGTCACGAATATTTTCAAGCCAGTGTAAGTATGTTTTATCAAATCTTTCTGGAACGAATGTCAAATCGCCATTCTTGACTGCTTCGATGGCTGGTTTTGCCATTTCTTCCATTGCTACGAACCACTGCTGTTTGATCATTGGTTCGATAGTTGTACCACAACGGTCGTGTGTACCTACGTTGTGGGAATGGTCTTCTACTTTTACCAAAAGACCTAATTCTTCTAACTCTTTTACCATGAGCTTACGCGCTTCGTAACGGTCCATACCAACGTATTTTCCACCGTTTTCGTTGATGGTCGCATCATCGTTCATGATATTGATTTCCGGTAAGTGATTTCTCTTACCAACTTCAAAGTCGTTAGGGTCATGTGCAGGTGTGATCTTAACAACACCTGTACCGAATTCTTTATCTACATAAGAGTCAGCGATTACCGGAATTTCTCTGTTAATGAGTGGAATAATGACTGTCTTTCCGATAATATCCTGATATCTTTCATCATCAGGGTTGACTGCCAATGCAGTATCTCCAAGCATTGTTTCCGGACGTGTAGTAGCGATTTCTACAAACTTGTCGGAATCTTTGATTGGATAGTTGATGTGCCAGAAATGTCCCGCCTGTTCTTCGTGTTCCACTTCTGCATCAGAAATAGAAGTCTGACAAACAGGACACCAGTTGATGATTCTGGAACCTTTGTAAATATATCCTTTTTCATAGAGACGGCAGAATACTTCTAAAACTGCTTCAGAGCATCCTTCATCCATTGTAAATCTTTCTCTGTCCCAGTCACAGGAAGAACCGATTTTCTTAAGCTGTTCTACGATTGTGTGACCGTATTCTTCACGCCATTCCCAGGTACGTTTTAAGAAACCTTCACGTCCAAGTTCGTTCTTATCAATGCCTTCTTCTTTTAATTTATTGATAACCTTAACTTCTGTGGAAATACTTGCATGGTCAGTTCCCGGTACCCAGAGTGCATTGTATCCCTGCATTCTCTTATAACGAATGAGAATATCCTGCATTGTGTTGTCCAGTGCATGTCCCATGTGTAATTTACCAGTAATATTTGGCGGTGGCATTACGATGGTAAATGGTTTTTTACTTCTGTCTACTTCAGCATGGAAATATTTTTTATCTAACCAGTTTTTATAAATGCGGTCTTCCATGCCCTTCGGATCATAGGTCTTTGCTAGTTCTTTCATATTTCGTCCCTCTCTTATTTCTATCCTTCACGGTATTTAAAAAGCTGAAGATCTTTGACGTTATCTACGCGCTCCATTTTTGCGCCGAGTCCCTGCATCTTTTCTTCAAATCTTTCATAACCACGCTGTACATAATGAATATCATCAACGATAGTGATTCCTTCTGCTGCAAGTCCGGCAATGACAAGTGCTGCACCTGCTCTAAGGTCTGGTGCACTGACACGTGCGCCTGTGTATTTTTCCACACCCATAACAACTGCACGATTGCCTTCTACTTTGATGTTGGCTCCCATTCTTGCAAGCTCATCCACGTATTTAAAACGGTTTTCAAAGATACTTTCTGTTACCATACTTGTACCATCCGCCAAAGCAAGGGCTGCTGCAATCTGCGGCTGCATAT
>CAZYUZ010000063.1:0-2035 GCA_964650775.1 uncultured Lachnoclostridium sp.
GATTGCAAGCTGGCTCGGACTATCCCATATTTATCGGATGGAAGCCTTTGATATTTCCAATATCAGCGGTTTTGGGAATGTAGGTTCCATGGTTGTGTATGAACATGGAAAACCAAAACGCAGTGATTATCGTAAATTTAAGATTAAAGGTGTAGAAGGAGCGGATGACTATGCCTGCATGGAAGAAGTGTTAAAAAGAAGATTCAGCCATGGATTACAGGATCAGGAAACAGATGAAATCACGAGCTTTGCAAAATTCCCGGATCTGATCATGATGGATGGGGGCAAAGGTCAGGTGAATGTGGCTTTGAAAGTGCTTGATGAGCTTCAATTAAACATTCCGGTCTGCGGTATGGTAAAGGACGATAAGCACAGAACCAGAGGACTGTATTTTGAAAATCAGGAAATCCCAATTGACAGAAGCAGTGAAGGATTCCGACTGATTACCAGAATTCAGGATGAAGCCCATCGTTTTGCAATTGAATATCACAGGTCTTTACGTACCAAAGATCAGGTTCATTCTATTTTGGATGATATTGATGGCATTGGTCCTGCGAGACGTAAAGCACTGATGAAAGCATTCCAGTCCTTAGATGAGATTAAGGCAGCGGATGTGGAAACACTGGCTGAGGTTCCATCCATGAACCGTTTGGCCGCAGAAAAAGTATATGAATTCTTTCATACAATAAATGATACCCAGAGGGAGGAAGACAGATGAATCGATCAGCAGGTATTTTATTACCAATCTCAAGTTTACCGTCAAAATACGGTATTGGGGATTTTGGAAAAAAAGCATATGAGTTTGTAGACTGGTTAAAGGAAGCGGGGCAGACCTATTGGCAGATCTTACCGTTAGTGCCGACAAGCTATGGAGATTCACCATATCAGTCATTTTCAAGCTTTGCAGGAAATCCTTATTTTATTGATCTTGAAGCACTGGTAGAAGAAGGTGTATTGACACAGGAAGAAATTGATGCAGCGGATTTTGGAGATGCGGCAGGTACGATAGATTATGAAAAATTATATAACGAGCGTTTACCATTACTGCGTAAAGCATATGAGCGAAGCAAGATCAGTGAGAATAAAGAATATAGCCGTTATATGAAAGAAAATGAATGGTGGCTGACAGAGTATGCATTGTTCATGGCAGTGAAAGGACGCTTTAATGGTGTGGCATGGACAGAGTGGGCAGAAGATATCAAGCTTCGCTATGGATATTCCATGGACTACTATCGCATTGAATTATATTATGACATAGAATTCCATCAGTATCTGCAGTTTATATTCTACAAACAATGGATGAAATTAAAGGAATATGCCAACGAAAAAGGTATTCTGATCATCGGAGATATTCCAATCTATGTTGCAATGGACAGCGCAGATACATGGGCAAATCCGGAATTATTCCAGCTGAATAAAGAGAATGTACCACTGGCAGTGGCAGGATGTCCGCCAGATGGTTTTTCAGCAACAGGACAGCTGTGGGGAAATCCACTCTATCGTTGGGAGTATCATGAACGTACAGGATATGACTGGTGGATAAAGAGACTTTCTTACTGTTTCAAAATGTATGATGTAGTTCGTATTGATCATTTCCGTGGATTTGATGAATATTATTCCATTCCATACGGGGCAGAGACAGCAATTGATGGTCACTGGGAAAAAGGTCCTGGCATGAAACTGTTTAACAAAATGAAAGAAGTTTTAGGCACCAGAGAAGTTGTTGCAGAAGACTTGGGATACATGACAGATACAGTACGAAAACTCGTATATGATAGTGGGTTCCCGAATATGAAAGTTCTAGAGTTTGCATTTGATTCCAGAGATACAGGAAATGCCAGCGATTATCTGCCACATAATTACACAGAAAACTGTGTTGCCTATACAGGAACTCATGACAATGAAACCATTATTGGCTGGTTAGATTCCATTACAAAAGAAGAAAAAATGATGGCAAGAGATTATATGTGTGATTATAAAACTGCACAGAAAAATCTGCATTGGTCAATGATCTCTCTTGTTATGAGAAGCCGTG
>CAZYUZ010000063.1:2045-10070 GCA_964650775.1 uncultured Lachnoclostridium sp.
AGGATTATTTAGGACTTGATAATAGCGCACGTCTAAATCAGCCATCGACTGTAGGGAAAAACTGGAAATGGAGAGTGACAGAAGAACAGCTTTCCGAAGAATTAAAGCTCCAGATCCGCAAACTGACAAAAATGTATGGCAGAATTAACTGGCAGTGGGATGATAAACTGGATGCATAATCCGTAAGAGTATGTTATAATAAAAGGAATATAATTTACTCGTAAAGGAGACCGCTATGCAGACAGTTGGATTAACAGCACTCGTAGAAAAATTGCAACTGAAAAATCTTACACCGGAAGTTGATATGTCTGAAATCAATATTACAACTCCAAATATTAACAGACCCGCCCTGCAGCTGGCAGGATATTTTGATCATTTCGCTTCTGATCGTGTACAGATTATCGGTTATGTAGAATATACCTACTTAAAGCATCTGACAGTAGAACAGAGAGTACCAATTTACGAAAGATTTTTATCAAGTGAAATTCCTTGTGTAATCTTTTCTTCCAGAACAGAACCGGATGATGAGTTCTTACAGCTGGCAATCAAATACAACAAACCATTGCTTGCTTCAGAACAGGAAACATCTCCATTCATGGCAGAGATTATCAGAGCATTAAGTACTATGCTTGCACCATGCATTTCTATCCATGGTGTATTGGTAGACGTATACGGCGAAGGCGTTCTTCTGATGGGTGAAAGTGGTGTTGGTAAGAGTGAAGCTGCTCTGGAACTTGTAAAACGAGGGCATCGACTTGTAACAGACGATGTTGTAGAAATTCGTAAAGTGGATGAAGAAACACTCATCGGACGTTCTCCGGCAATCACACGTCATTTTATCGAGCTTCGTGGTATCGGTATCGTGGATGTCAAAGAGCTGTTCGGTGTATCCAGCATCCGTGAATCTAAACAGATCGATATGGTCATGCGTTTAGAAGACTGGGATAAAGATAAAGAATATGACAGACTTGGGCTGAATGAAGAATACACAGAATTTCTTGGAACAAAGGTTGTGTGCCATACACTTCCAATCAGACCGGGTCGTAACCTGGCAGTCATTGTAGAAACTGCAGCGGCTAATAACCGTCAGAAGAAACTGGGCTACAATGCAGCACAGGAATTATACAGAAGAGTACAGGAAAGTATTTCTGGAAAGGGTAAAGGGACATTATAATGAAAAAATATGTATTTGGTGTTGACGTAGGCGGAACAACTGTTAAAATGGGATTGTTCAACGTAGATGGTGAAGTATTAGATAAATGGGAAATTAAAACCCGCACAGAAAACGGCGGTGAAGCGATTTTGCCAGACATCGCAGCATCTGCTCTTGCAAAATTAGAAGAAAAAGGCATTGCAAAAGATGAAGTTGCAGGCGTTGGTATCGGTATCCCAGGACCAATCAATGACGAAGGTGTTGTTCCTCATACAGCAAACTTAGGATGGGGTTACAAAGAAGTTACAAAAGAATTAGAAGAATTAACAGGTCTTCCATGCAAAGGCGGTAACGATGCAAACGTTGCAGCTCTTGGAGAAGCATGGAAAGGCGGCGCAGCTGGATATTCTAACGTAGTTATGGTTACATTAGGAACAGGTGTTGGCGGTGGAATTATCATTGGCGGCAAGATTATCACAGGTTCTAATGGTGCCGGTGGTGAAATCGGACATCTTCATATGGATGATGATATTCCAGGACACTGTGGATGCGGTAACCAGGGCTGCTTGGAACAGGTTGCTTCTGCAACAGGTATCACAAACCTTGCAAATCAGGCACTGGCTGCAAGTGACAAGCCATCACTGCTTCGCGAAGGTGAAGTTTCTGCCAAAACTGTATTTGATGCTGTAAAAGCAGATGATGAACTTGCCAAAGAAGTTGCAGAACGCTTCGGTAAATACCTTGGAACTGCACTTGCAAATATTACTGCAATTGTAGACCCACAGGCAATCGTAATCGGCGGAGGTGTTTCCAAAGCAGGAGAAATCCTTCTGGAATACGTTGAAAAATACTATCAGAAATATTGTTTTAAATCATGTAAGAACGTTAAATTTGCACTTGCAACACTTGGCAATGATGCAGGTATCTTTGGAAGTGCAAAATTAGTTCTCTAAGAAGAAAAGGAGCTTTTATTGATGAAAAAACTCGTTGCTTTATTGCTCGCGATGACACTGACTTTTAGCTTAACAGCATGTGGCGGTGGCAAAACAGCTGAAACAACAAAAGATGATACTGAAGGAAAAACTGCAGTACAGATTTTAGAAGATGTATGGGCAGTTTATGAAGAAGATGAAAAGTTTGCAATTGCAGGCGGAGATTATACAACCATGGTACCTGATGCACCAGGCGCTGTGGATGTATCTGATGGAGAAACTTTAGATGCACTCTTAGGTTTCCCAGCGGCAAGCGCACGTCTGATCGATGATGGTGCATCCATGATGCATATGATGAATCAGAATACTTTCACAGCAGGTGTTTATCATGTGACAAAGGCAGATGATGTACAGGCAGTTGCTGATGCAATCAAAGAAAACATCATGAACAGACAGTGGATGTGCGGATTTCCGGATGATCTGGTTGTGTACTCTGTAGGTACAAACTATGTGGCGGCTGTATTTGGTGCAGAAGATATTGTAGATAACTTTGAAGACAGTCTGGAAACAGTCTACGCAAGCACAAAGATTCTTTATGATGAAGATTTAACATTCTAAATTAAATAGAGGATATTATGTTATTTTCAAGCATTCCGTTTTTATATTATTATTTACCATGCGTGCTGATCTTATATCATATTGTTCCTAAAGAATGGAAGAACGGGGCTCTCCTTTTGGTGAGCCTTGTTTTTTATGCCTGGGGAGAGCCAAAGTACGTGTTCCTGATGGTCGGAATGGTATTGTTTAACTACATTGCCGGAATCCTCATTGGACAATATGGGCAGAGCCAAAAAGGGAAAATGGTTTTGTGGGGAGCACTGGCAGTGTCCATAGGTGTTCTTGTGTTTTATAAATTTTCTGACGTGGCGTGGCCGATTGGAATCAGTTTTTATACATTCCAGCTTGTCAGCTATCTCATTGATGTTTATAGAGGAACAGCAGCGGCGCAGAAAAATCTGGTGAATTTAGGCGCTTATGTGACCATGTTTCCCCAGCTGATTGCAGGTCCGATTGTTCGATATGTGGATGTGGAAGTTCAGTTAAAGAAACGGATCCATAGTTATGAAAAGACACTTGCCGGAACCCAGCGTTTTACCGCAGGTCTTGCGAAGAAGATTTTGATTTCTAATGCCCTTGGAGAGCTTTGCGAAATTTTTAAGGCATCAGACGAAAAGTCTGTTATTTTTTTCTGGGTGTATGCAGTCAGCTATACCTTACAAATTTATTTTGATTTTTCAGGATATAGTGATATGGCCATTGGACTTGGAAAGATTTTTGGATTCGACTTTTTGGAGAATTTTGACTATCCGTATGTGTCAAAGAGTATTACGGAATTTTGGCGCAGATGGCATATGTCGTTGGGAAGCTGGTTCAAAGATTATGTGTACATTCCGTTGGGAGGAAATCGTGTCAAAAAAAGCAGATGGTACTTTAATATTTTTGTAGTCTGGTCACTGACTGGTCTCTGGCACGGGGCTGCACTGAACTTCCTTGTTTGGGGATTGATGTTTGCGGTGATTCTTGTGTTTGAAAAACACTGGTTTTTAAAGAGACTGGAAAAAGCAAAGGGATGGAATCATATTTATGTGCTGCTGATTGTAATGATTAGTTTTGTTATTTTTAACGCGGCAGACATGAAGGAAGCATTTGCATATCTTGGAGGAATGTTTGGGCTTGGCGAGGTGCCGCTGATGAGTGCGGAATGTGCTTATTATTTAAGAAGCTATGGTGTATTAATTATAGGAGCAGCGATTGGAGCTACTCCGCTGATTAAAAATGCAGTTTCACGATTTGCAAGGACGACTTACGGGAAAAAGATCATATCGTTTGTAAGACCAGTTGTACTGGTAATACTTGTGGCGGTCTGTACAGCATACCTGATCGACAGCTCCTTTAACCCATTTTTATATTTTAGATTCTAGGAGGATGGAAGATGAAAAATGAAGCGAAAATCACAGTCCTCCTGCTGACAGTGCTGTTCTTTGGAATTTCGATTGTCTGCTGGTTGAAGCCGGCAGGAGAATATTCCGCCACAGAACGCAGAAAATTGGAACAGTTTCCCAAATTGACACTGGAAACAATTACAGAAGGAAAATTCATGACAGACTTTGAAGAATATACGCTGGATCAGTTTCCTTTACGCGACAGTTTTCGAAGCCTGAAAGCATGGGTGTCACAGAAAATTTTCAGGAAAACTGATAATAACGATATTTATGTAGCAGATGGATATGCCGTGAAGATGGAATACCCTTTGAAAGAAGAGGCACTTTTTTATGCCGGAGAAAGATTTCAAAACATTTATGAGAAATATTTGAAAGACAGCGGAAGCAAAATTTATGCTTCATTCATTCCGGACAAGAACTATTTTCTTGCAGAAAGCAGTGGGCACCTGTCAATGGATTATGACGAGTTGTACAAAAATATGCAGGACGAAATGTCTTATGCAGAGTATATTGATATTACAGGGTTACTTGAGATAGAAGATTATTACAGAACAGATGTCCACTGGAGGCAGGAAAACCTTGTGGATGTTGCCAAAGAAATCGGCAGTGCCATGGGGATAACTCTTGGAAATCAATATAAAGTAAAAACTTTGGAAAATGAATTTTACGGAGTATACTTTGGTCAGTCAGCATTAAATTTACCAGGGGAAGAATTATATTATCTTACAAACGAAGTTTTAGCTAACTGTATCGTTTATAATTACGAAAACGATAAAACTTTGGGAATCTATGACTTTGAAAAAGCAGAAGGAGATGACCCTTATGAAGTATTCCTCTCAGGTCCGGTTTCCCTATTAAAGATAGAAAACCCGAATGCGAAGACAGAAAAAGAACTGATTGTTTTTAGAGATTCCTTTGGAAGCAGCCTTGTTCCGCTGCTTGTGGAAGGCTACAAGACCATAACGCTGATAGATATTCGATACATTCAAAGTGAATTTTTAGAGAACTTTGTAGACTTTGGGAATAAAGATGTGCTATTTTTATATAGTACAGTAGTTTTAACTAACAGTGAGACTTTGAAATAATCGAAGTTTCTGCGATACAAAAGAGGGAGTTACAATGGATGAACTGCAAAGACATCAAACGGTATTCAAAATTTTGTTACCGTTTATTCATGTGTTTAATAAGTGGAAATTTAATTATGAATTTGACAGCCTGAAAGACATTGAAGGACCATATCTGCTTTTGCCAAATCATAATCTGGAGCTGGATCCGGTGCTTGTGGGAGAAGCGGTTGGAAAGCAAATTTATTTTGTGGCAAGTGAGCATCTGCTGCGAAAAGGAATTGCAACAAAACTTTTAATGCATTATCTGAAACCGATCATTCATATGAAAGGACGACAGGGCGCAAAAACCGTAAAACAGATGCTACGCGCTTTGCAGGAGGGACATAAGGTGTGCATTTTCCCGGAAGGGAATCGTTCTTTCAATGGCGTGACCATGGAAATAGAAACTGCGATTGCCAAAGTTGCAAAGAAGGCGAAAGTAAAACTGATTACTTACCGTTTTGAAGGTGGTTATCTGACACAGCCACGCTGGGCGACAAACATCCGTAGAGGAAAGCTTCGAGGACGTTTGATCAACATCTATGAACCGGAACAGCTGGCACAGATGTCTGATGCGCAGATCAATGAAGCAATCGTTACAGACCTTCATGAAGACGCTTATGAAACTCAGAATAGAGAGCAAATTAAGTTCAAAGCCAATAACCTGGCACTTGGCTTGGAGTCTGCGATTTTTACCTGTCCGAAATGTGGTGAGATCGGAAAACTTCATAGTCAGGACAATCGATTTTTCTGTGACTGTGGATTTGAAGCAGTGTATGATGTGTATGGTTATCTGACTGACAAAGAAGGAAAAAAATATACGGTTACAGAACTGGATCTGGCGCAGCGGGAAGCACTAAAAGAAAAGATTAAGAATTGGTCGGAAACTGAGCCGGTTTTTGAAGACCAGGTGACGATTTATCGAATCGGTGCCAAGCACGAACTGATTGGAATAGAGGAAGGAAGCTTTAAAGCATATCTTGATCATTTTGAATGTGGCGGTGAGCGTTTAGACTATGCCGGTATGGACGGAATAGCGATTTATTCCAGAAGCGCACTTATCATTCATCACGAGAAGCTGGGTGGACATCTGGAAGTGAAATCAGATATCAGCTTTAGTGCTTTAAAATATTTATATTTATACAATTTGAAGAATCATCTAATATTTAAAAGCAAAGGGGAATCGGTATGAGCCGATTCCCCTTTCGTAGTTATATCATGTTTTTATTTTTCTTCTGTCCAAATAGTTACAGGGCTGTTTATGTAACGCTTTTTGAAAATCTTTCTTCGGAACAAATAAACTGTATAAGCTATCCAAAGTATGAAGAAAATAATCCAGGCAATTACTGCATTTGTTAGCGACTGTCCCGCAAAACCTAAAAATAACAACAGTGGAGCGATCATCACCATCGCAGGGAAATTTGAAAGGATATACAGGCTGGATGTCGGTGTTCGCATTCCCGGATCAATCTGCTTCATAAGAATCACTCCGTTGGAGGCAGTACCGGTCATAGTACCAAAGCTCATCAGGAAAAATTCATGTTCAAACCCCTTAAAGCACTCTTTGGCAACCAGACGAATATAGATGTAAGTGATTACGGTGCCCACCAAACTAAGAATGACAATTGGTAAAATATAGTTTTTAATGTCGTTAATCTCGATGGCTGTGACACCTGCAACAATCATCAGGTCAAAAGATAACCCGGAAATTCTATCCATCTGATAGTTATTAATGTACTCACGATTCATCAGACTGTGTTTGTGCAGCTGTTTGACCACGGCTCTGATCAGCATAGCAGCAAGAGAAGCCCACAGGAAATTGAACCCCCAAGCAATGCTGTTTGTGAAATCTGAAAGAGAACCCAAGAAGCACATAAAACCAAAGGAAATGGCATAAGCCAGAGCTACAAAACCTACCTGTAAGGTGAATTTATCTACAGATTCGCTGTCAGGAATTTCTTCTCCACTAGGATTTGTTAAATCTACAAATTCATCAAAGATGCTGCCCTTACGCACATAAAGAGTTCCGCGTTTTTTGTAGATGTTGATATACAATACCCCGAATACAGATGCTACTACAAAACCGATGGAAGCAAGTGACAGACCAAAGCTTCCGTTACCGGCAAACTGTGTGGCAGGGATATTGGTAAAGTTAATGTCCCAGCTCAAAGCATTACCAGGTCCCTGACCATAAGCCAGAGGTAAAATCAATCCACAAATATAGGAAACAACATTATCTCCATTGCGAGTCAAGAAGAACAAAATCAACGTAATTCCAAGTCCTACAAATGCCTGCAGCATATAAGTACCACCTTGTAGAGCACCGAATTCTAAAACCTGAGCTTTATTCGTCTTATGGGTACTTTTTTCTGTTTTCAGACTCATAGCGGCAAAGCCGATAGCCAGACAATGATAAGTGATGACCTGCATTAAGCGATTGTCAATCAGCATAAACCCGAACTGTTTTGTAATCATATTCACTACCAGCAACACAGCCCCACCCAAAAGAGCGGAAGGAATCAGACAATTTCGAAATAACGGAATTTTTCGTCTGAGAATATTGCCAAACATTAAAAAAATTAGTAAAAGTCCAAGCTGAGTCATAAATAACCAAACAACGTCATAATTTGCCAGGGTAAAATCCCAACTAGAAACAGCATTCATAACTAACACTCTCCATTCTATAAAATATCAGTAAAATTATAGATTACTGATTTTTATTGTTAAAGTAAGCACGTTTTCTAAGTGTCGGATCCAAAATCTTCTTACGGATTCGAATGTTCTTCGGAGTGATCTCCAAAAGCTCATCTGTATCAATAAATTCCAAAGCC
>CAZYUZ010000064.1:0-10065 GCA_964650775.1 uncultured Lachnoclostridium sp.
AATATAAAGTGCAGCGTTTTAGCTATTTTAACAAGGACATGTCCTTTCGGAAAAGCGCGAAGTTCTCTTTCTCGCAATCCTCTCATTGCAAGAACTGCAACAAAATAAACTACAACAGCTACGATTACTGCAATCATAAGGCTGACTAACATTGCAACCGTTGTTTCACCGAGTGCTGTAAACAGTATATTGTAAAGTACTCTTGAAACTACACCCATAACTGCAGATGCTGCGATTGGAATGAGAAATGTTCTCTTAATTTCCTGACGATATCTTAAATGACGACGAATTGCCATATTATTCAGGATGCACATCAGTGCTCCGAAGAAAATATAGGACCAGACAATCGCCATACCTTCCATCTGAAATACTGCGATCAGAACATACAGCAGAATCATATGCAATAACAATGAAACGGCTGAGTGGATAACCGGCAGTCTCATTTTATCAATTCCCTGCAAGATTCCATTGGTCAATGTTGACAAACTATAGAAAATGACTGCTGTAGAACCATAGATCATCATTTCTCCGGCAATTGCAGGAGTTCCCGGCCAAAGAACCTCGATCATTTCTTTACCAAACACACCAAGACCAACTGCACAAGGGATACTGATTACCATCGTAAATCTGATTACATCACCCACACTTCTTCTGACTGCTTTGCGATTGCCAAGCTGTTTTGAAATATTTGGAATTGTTGAAGATGCCATTGCGGATGCAAGGGCAATCGGTACGTTACAAAGAAGCTTATATTTACCGGAGTAAATCCCCCATGTAACATCGATTTCTTCTTTCGATGCGCCAAGGTCTTCCATCAGTGCCTTAAACATTCCCTGGTCAATAATACTGTTTAAATTATAAATTGCAGTACTTAAAATAACAGGAAGAATTGTCATTACCAGAACAACTAAAATTGAACGGTAACTTTCTTTCTGTGAATCTCTATATGTTTTTCTTTTCTCGCTCTTTAAAAATACGATTAATAAAAAGCTGATAAACAGAAGCGCTGCCAAAGCACCCAAAGTGGTACCCAGAGTACTTCCTGATGCTCCATAAGCCGGTGCTGCAGTCTCGGTTCCAAGTACCGCATCGATTCTCTGACCATAATCAAACAAATACCATGCAGCGGCTACTGCAACAACTGCATTCACAATCTGTTCGATGATCTGCGAAACTGCTGTAGGAATCATTGTTCCATGTCCCTGGAAATAACCTCTTATTACACCAAGAACACCCACGATGAGAATACATGGCGCAAGAACACGAAGACAAATTGCACCTTCCGGTGTGTTTAACAAGGTTCCTGTCAGAAAATCTGCGCCAAAATAAGCAACCAACGCACCAATGGCTCCGACAACCAGACCAAATCCAAGCGCACATTTTAAAATACGTCTGATATTTGCCTTATCTCCCGTACCGATTCTTGCAGAAACAATTTTGGAAACCGCAAGCGGTAAGCTGTAGGAAGAAATCAATAAAATCAGCGAATAAATTTCAAATGCACAGGAATAATAGCTGTTTCCCACATCTCCGATGATTCTTCCCAGTGGAATGCGGTACAAAAGCCCAATCATTCTTACAACAATCGATGCCGAAGCTAAAATCGCTCCCTGAAATATATAATTTGAATTGTTACTTTTTTTCTTACTCAATGACTACATCATCCTCATAATCAAGCCAGATGATACAGATCCATGTTTTACCCTGATTTAAGAGCACACGATCTCCGTTTTCATCTAAGTATTTTGTAGGAGCCATGTTTGAACCATCTCTCCACCATGTACCTTCAATCATTTTACCTTCTGTAAATACAATTGATTTATTACTCTTTGCACTGCCGAAGCATTCAAATGCAAGGTAATCTTCGCTGTCACGAACTTCTCCGTAGCAGTACTGGAAAATTACGTTATCATATGCAAGCTGTTCGCCTGTCATATCATCAATGTGTTCACCGCCGTACTGGTAACGATAATATTTACCATCTTTTTCATTATATTCGAAATATGCACCAACTTTAGAGAATCCGTTGGCTTTATCTCTTTCTTTTCCCCCCGGATAGATCAGCGTTGCATCCGGATATTCGGAATAATCTAAATCTTCTCCATCTTTGGCAAATTTAAATTTTCCATAGAATTCGTCGTCATAAGTTAAATTGTACTGGAATTTTTCAATGTCCTTCATAATGCCTTCCGCACTCACATAGACATTATGAGGTGCTTTTCGATCGTCTGTACGGTAGAATGCATTGTTTGCAGGGCGGTCAATTCCGGCAACAGCGCCACTAATATTATCCACAAGGTCACTGTTTAACATATCCCCCACATAAACAGTTGCCTGTCCAAAATGAACATAAATCGCATCAAATTCTAATGCAAATGACACATAGTAATCACGACAGCTTCTTACGGAACCAATCTTTGCAAGATCATGCCAGTCTTCAATCACACCCATCAGACGTGTAATACGTCCTTCTACAGGTGCTTCGTAAACGACATCTGCACGGCTGATACCAGTCTGTGGACATCCTGCTTCGATGTTATTAAACATTACTGCAAGTGGTCTCTGACGACCAATTGCTTCATCGACCTGTTTACCCGTCAGATAACTGGTTACCATATTGCCTGTTTCGATAATTACAGATTCTGTTACCTCTTCAGGAGTCTGTTCAGTCGCAGCTTCTGCTGCTTCTTTTCCGCAGCCAAACATCATTGTTACTGCCAAAAGAGCCAGCAACAGTAACTTTGCTTTTTTCATAATTGTACCTTCTTCCTATCTTGTAATATTCAGACGCTTTAAAATTTCGTCCTGTCTAAGCTCCATATTTTCTCTTTCCACTTCGTCCATGTGATCATAGCCAAAGAGATGAAGCATACTGTGTGCGATCAAAAAGGCAAATTCACGCTTGATGCCATGATTATATTTTTCAGCCTGTTCAATCACTTTATCTACTGAGATTACAATATCTCCTAAAATCAACTCTCCCGTGTCCGGATCAAAGCTGTCAAACCCATCTGCCTCAAGTACTGTAAAGTCTGAAGGATAGGCATATTCTATCATCGGGAAGGATAACACGTCTGTTGGTGCATCCACGCCCCTCTGTTCTAAGTTGATCTGCTGAATTTCATCGTTTGTCGTTAAAATAATGTTGACCTGCACTTCATAAGGGCAGTCTTCGTAATCTAATGTTTCTGAAATTACCGCTTCTGCAACTTCCTGTTCACTAAAGGGCAACGGTATATCAGATTCTCGTTCTATTGTAACTGTCATTGTTTTCCTCTCTTTTCGTACTCTTCATATGCCTGTACAATCTTCTGAACAAGCGGATGTCTTACAACGTCCTTGCTTGAGAGCTTGCAAAAGGCAATGTCATCTACTTTTGATAATACTTTAAATGCAACGTCTAATCCGGATTTTGTATCCTTTGGTAAATCCTTCTGGGTTTCATCCCCTGTAATTACCACTTTGGAACCAAAACCGATACGTGTTAAGAACATCTTCATCTGTGCCGGTGTTGTATTCTGTGCCTCATCCAGAATAATAAATGCATTATCCAGGGTTCTTCCGCGCATGTAAGCAAGCGGTGCAACCTCGATCAGACCTTTTTCCATATTTTTCATAAAGCTGTCGGCGCCCATGATCTGATACAATGCATCGTAAAGCGGGCGAAGGTAAGGATCCACCTTGCTCTGCAAATCTCCCGGCAGGAATCCGAGCTTTTCTCCGGCTTCTATCGCAGGACGGGTCAGAATGATTCTTCCAACCTCTTCTTTCTTAAATGCATCAATTGCCATGGCCATTGCAAGATAAGTTTTACCTGTACCTGCAGGACCGGTTCCAAATACGATCATTTTATTGCGGATCGCATCTACGTACTGCTTCTGCCCCAAAGTCTTTGGTTTGACCGGCTTTCCGAAAATCGTATGGCAGATCAGATCTTTATCAATTTCCACCATTGCATCATCTTTGTCTTCATAGGAAAGCGCAAGCGCATAATTTACTTCCTGTTCCGTGATCTGATTACCTCTCAAAGATAAAGCCAGAAGATTTTCGATAATTTTTTCAGCTTTCTTTACGTGACTTCCATTTCCAACAATTTTCAGGGTTCCGTCACGAAATACAAGTGTTACACCTAAATGTTTTTCCAGAATCTTCACATGGGCATCCAGTTTCCCGAATATATTGCCCGCATGAGATGCTGGGATTTCCATTGTAGTCTCAATTATACTCAAATTTAATGTTCTCCTTCCCCCGAAATATCAACCGAAATCTCGGGTATGGCTGCTGGTATTGTTTTCGTCGCAGGAATGCGTAATGTTACATTTCCACGCACTTTACACAGTTTACCATCATTGTCTATTTTAACATCTTTTTCTATAATTTGAACCCCTTTTTGCAAAATATTTTTGTATTTATTTAAGTACCTTTTATTGGCAAGTTCTTTTGCCTCATCTTCCGTAAAATAATCTGTTCCTGGATAATACTCCAAATACCAGATTTGCTCTATGGAAACAGGCAGATAAAAATTCTCTGTTACATGAATCTCTGTTTTTTTCGATACTGTTTCGTAGTTTTTAAATGGTATTTTAGGAATTAATTCAAGCTTTTTATCTAAAAGTGTAATTTTGAATCCCAGTCTTTTTTTCTGTGTATATTCTTTCGTTGGATATTCCAATGAAAAAACATCCTGATATGCTTCTGTTGCAAGAATTACAATATCTGCATCTGCAGGTACTCCTTCGTATCGTACAATCTCTCCTGCATCATTTTTTATGACATAGTAGCCTTCCACAAGTGTCTGTCCGACCGCAACCTCATCACCGATAGAAACCACCGGTGTTCCCTGTCGTACGATCATGGATTCTACGATGCCTTGGGATTCCGTAATGATACTGACATCGTCCGTATCTTTTATCTCAATTTTCGAAATAATATCCTCATCCGTATTTTCCTTTATCTGAATGATGATTCGGGTTCCTCTCATTTCAGCCGAGACCCAGAGCATATTTGGATATTGGGTTCGCAAGGATGTTTCTATTATCTCGCATGAAATTTTAGTTTTTAATGTGCCATGCTCTATTCCCAGGGCCTCTAAATATTCCAATAATTCCTCATTATTTTGTGTTACATTTCCTTCAAAATGAATATTCCACACAAAAAGAGACAAACCATAAACAGCAAATACACATAGAAACATTCCGCAAAAAAAGAGTCTGCGCTTTCTGAAACGATGTAGAAAAAAAGGAAGACCATGCTTTTCTAAAAGAATGATCTTCGTTCTTGTTTTCCTTGCAAAAGGGCGCATTTTTTTATAATCTTTAATGCTTACCAGCAGCTCATAGGTAAGTCCTTGACTTTCAACACCCCATAGCAGGATTCCATTTGCATTGCAAAGATTCAAAAAACGTTCCGGTGAATAACCTTCTATTTGTATTTTTACATATCCTTGCAGAAATTTTATTATTTTAAGCAGCAATCGGCAGGCTCCTTTCGATCAGGAATAAGAAATGGACTCAATTTCTCCTGAAATCTTCATATCCACGTTGGTGTAATACACAATCTCCAAATTTTTCCCTGTAAATATGATTCTGCATCCTTTTGTCTGAATTCTGATACAGTTTTTGCCATATTCAATGATTCCTTTATAATTTTCCACATAAACGTCACATTTTCCGGTTATCGTTACAATCGGAAGTCCCTCCGAGATATCTTCAGGAATATTTAATTTTTGCGCTATTTTAGATTTTACTGCAAACAAAAAAATCGCCTCACTCTTCTTAAAGATATGAGGCGACAGTTTCGTCCTATGCAATTTTTATCCATCTATCATTTTAATGCAGCAAGGAATAGTTCATAAAAATCATCTTCCCCGTCCAGCATTGGCGCGTTTTCACCACCACCATTCGTGCTTCGTTTCATTGCTGCATAAGATTCTTCTCCTGCGATGATCACGTCCATTGGATAGATTTCGTAGCCCTCCTGCTGGCAGACTTTACAAAACTCATCCAATGGTTCTTTCGTATTCTCTGTTGCGAGAATTTTTGCTTTTAATGATTCATTTTTTAAGGCTTTGTTTTGTAATTCCTGTAACATTTCAAAAATATTCATATGCTTCTCCTCTTTTGCTTCACTATTTATGATATGGTTCATTGTTTCTAATACGGAAACTGCGATAAATCTGTTCTAATAATACCACACGCATAAGCTGGTGTGGAAAAGTCATTTTTGAAAAACTGAGTTTAAAGTCTGCTCTGTTTAAAACTTTTGGTGTAAGTCCTAAGGAACCACCGATGATAAATACCAAATGGCTGACACCATTCACATTCCATTTTTCCATTTTGTCCGCCAGTTCCTCAGAATCCAGCTGCTTTCCTTCAATGACAAGTGCAACAACATAGGCACCATCTGGTACTTTTGAAAGAATCCGCTCTCCTTCTTTTTCTTTAATCTGATTTTCGAGAGCTTCAGAAGCACCATCCGGCGTTTTTTCGTCAACCACTTCTACAATTTCTAATTTACAATATCTCGAAAGACGCTTTGCGTATTCTGCAATGGCATCTGTAAAATATTTTTCTTTGATTTTTCCTACGGTGATTAAGGTGATTTTCATTGTAAGTCCTCATTATTTTTGATATAGTAAATATCATACTTGAGAACATATCATATTTTCTCAAGTTAAGCTAACGCTTACATTATACACCAAGGAGAACATTATGGCAAAACAATATATTGAACCACAGAAACGTTATGAAGATCACAAATCTACAGGAATCCTGTTTCTTGCTATCGGAGCGATTGGTGCAGTTGTAACTGTGCTTTGCTGGATGGATGTTATCAATTTTCCATTAAACAATTTCCAATTACTTATCTTACTGGCGATGTTTGTTGCATTTATTGGATTTGGCATCTTTTCTATGAAGCGTGCCTCTGAAGTGTTTCATACAATTGATTCAGAAAACAATCAGGTTGCAGATATGAGAAAATGGATTGAAGAAAACCGTGAAAACTTCTGTGTTTCCGATACCGCAGGGCTCTCCGGCAGTGAAATCTATTTCCAGAGAGAGCAGGATATCCACGATGCGATTCTTGCAAAGTATCCTGAAATTGAAGAAAGTCTGTTAGATATCTTTGTAGAAGAAACCTATCAGGCGCTGTTTGAACAGATGTAATAGAACGTGAAATGAGCCGGGAAATTTCCCGGCTCATTAACATTTCATTTAAAATTAAGCAAACTTACGCATTGCTGCTTCTACAACATGTCCAACGAGTACAGAAGTTGTAACACTTCCTACACCGCCTGGAACAGGTGTGATTGCGTCAACGATTGGTTCAACTGCTGCATAATCGCAGTCACCACAAAGTTTACCTTCAGCATTTACGTTGATACCAACGTCGATTACTGTCTGACCTGCTGATACATATTCTGCACCTACAACGCCTGCACGACCTGCAGCTACGATTACGATATCAGCTTCTCTTGTTACAGATGGCATATCAACTGTTCTTGTATGACAAACTGTAACAGTCGCATTTTTCTGAATGAGCATCATAGCAGCTGGTTTACCAACTACTAAAGAACGTCCGATTACAACAGCTTTCTTACCTGTGCAGTCGATTCCGTAGTGGTCTAAGATTTCCATACATGCCTGTGGTGTACATGGTGGGAAACCAACCTTCTGTCCTGTAAATACGCCGCCAAGGGAAGCGTCTGTCTGACAGTCAACGTCTTTTTCAGCAGCCAGAGCGTTTTCTACAACTTTCTGGTTGATGTGTTTTGGAAGTGGACGGAACATTAAAACACCGTGAATATTGTCGTCGTTGTTCACTTCATCGATTACTTTTAAGAGTTCTTCCTGAGTTACATCTGCTGGAAGTAAGTATTTTTTGTATTCTACACCAAGAGTTTCGCAACGTTTTGTTGCTCCTCTTTCGTAAGATAAATCGTCTGGTCTTTCGCCTACACGGATAATACCTAAAGTAGGTTTGATTCCTTTTTCATTTAATTTTGCAACGTCTGCTTTAATTCTTTCATTTAAAGCTGCTGTTACTTCTTTACCTAATAACTGTTTTGCCATATCGGTAGTCTCCTATTTATAATTATCCGCGAAGTCTCGCATTTACTTTTTCAAAGATTTCATCAGCTTTTTTGCCGTATACATCGATCATATGATCAGCTTTTGCATTTAATTCTGCTGCATATTCTTTATCAGCCATAGATTTTGTGTTGATAAATACGTTTAAAGAAGCACCAAGAAGTGCACCTTTACAACATGCAGCACCTACACCTGCATCAGAGATTGCGAGTACAGAACCTTTTGCAGCAAATTCTTCAATCACATCGATTGCTTCACAGCATTTTTCCATGATTTCCATAGGAACAGAACAAGCGTCTTTTAATACGATTGCCATAACACGAGCTTTTTCAGCTTTTTCTTCTTCTGTTTCTCTAGGCATACCGTAAGCTTTTGCAAGTGGTTCAAAAACTTCTGCATCTCTTTCAACTAATCTTAAGAAATCAGCCTGAAGAGCTGTTGATTTTTCTTTTAATGCAATGATATCAGCTTCTACGTCAGCATATTTTTTCTTGCCAACTGTTAAGCTTCCTACCATGTTACCAAGTGCCATACCTACAGCACCAACTAATGCAGATGCACCACCGCCGCCTGGAACCGGAGCTTTAGAAGCAAGCACTTCTACGAATTCTTCACATGTATTCTGAGTAAATCCCATGATGTTATTCTCCTTTAAAATGAAGATATATTTCTAAATACGAAAATAACACACTGCTCCCCTTTGTTTCCAAAGGGAAGCGGTATGTCTGATATTTCATAAATTTATGCTTATGCAATGATACTTCATAAACATTTTTGACGAATTATCTAAATCTTAGAATAATCCTGTGATCTTACCTGTTTCATCTACGTCGATCTTGCAAGCAGCTGGAACTTTTGGTAAGCCTGGCATTGTCATGATTTCACCTGTTAATGCAACGATGAAACCAGCACCTGCAGATACTTTTAAGTTACGTACTGTAACTTCGAAATCCTTAGGAGCGCCAAGTTTTGTCTGATCGTCTGTGAAGCTGTACTGTGTCTTAGCAACACAAATTGGAAGGTTACCATAACCCATAGCTGTTAACTGTGCAGCCTGTTTCTGAGCGTTTGCTGTAAGAACAACACCGTTACCATGGTAGATTTTCTTAACGATTGCGTTAAGTTTATCTTCGATAGATCCTTCTAATTCATAAGAGAAGTGGAAGTCGCTTGGTTCTTCAACTAATCTTAATACTTCTTCTGCTAATTTAACTCCGCCTTCGCCGCCTTTAGCCCATACTTCAGAAAGAGCAACGTTAACGCCGAGTTCTTTACATTTAGCTTCAACAAGGTCAAGTTCAGCTTTTGTATCTGTTGGGAATGCGTTGATAGCAACTACACATGGTAAGCCATAAACGTTTTTGATGTTTCCAACATGCTGTAAAAGGTTTGGAAGACCTTTTTCAAGAGCTTCAAGGTTTTCGTTATTAAGGTCAGCTTTAGCAACACCACCGTTGTATTTTAATGCACGTACTGTAGCAACGATAACAACTGCGTTTGGTTTTAAGCCAGCCATACGACATTTGATGTCGAGGAATTTTTCAGCACCAAGGTCAGCACCGAAACCAGCTTCTGTGATTGTGTAATCAGCTAATTTAAGAGCCATCTTTGTAGCTGTAACAGAGTTACATCCATGAGCGATGTTAGCGAATGGTCCACCGTGAACGATTGCTGGTACATGTTCTAATGTCTGAACTAAGTTTGGTTTTAAAGCGTCTTTTAAGAGCGCTGCCATAGCACCCTGAGCGTTTAAATCACCAGCTGTAACAGGTTTCTGTTCTGATGGTTTTCCATATGTATAACCGATAACGATTCTTGCTAATCTTGCTTTTAAGTCATTGATATCGCTTGCAAGACAGAGAACTGCCATGATTTCAGATGCTACTGTGATATCGTATCCATCTTCTCTTGGTGTTCCGTCTGTTCTTCCGCCAAGACCATCTACTACGTTACGTAACTGACGGTCGTTCATATC
>CAZYUZ010000065.1:0-10042 GCA_964650775.1 uncultured Lachnoclostridium sp.
ATGGAATATTTTGACAAGATTTTTGATATCATACAGCCGGAAGTCATTCTTTTTGAAGAAGACTTAAGCGGAGCAAATGGGCCAATGATCTCTCCGTCCATGTTCGACGAATTTGTAGGAGCATATTATGAAAAACTTATCCCATTTTTGAAGAAAAAGGGCGTGAAAAATGTATTTGTGGACACGGACGGAGATTTCAAAATTCTGATTCCAAACTTTATGAAGGTCGGTGTGGATGGATTCCTTCCAATGGATGTCAATGCAGGAATGGATATCGTAGAGGTTCGAAAAGCTTTTCCGACACTGAAATTTATCGGAGCATTCAATAAATTGGCAATTGCAGAAGGAAAAGAAGCAATCGACAAGGAATTTGAAAGAATTATGCCAGTAATTCGACAGGGCGGATATGTACCGGGTGCCGATCATCAGGTAGCACCATCCACCTCTTTTGAAGACTATCAGTATTATCTGCAGAAGCTAAGAGAAGCAATGAAATTTGCAGGAGCAGATGCGTAAAATATTGGATATTTTAGGAAATATTTGGATAGAAATTTACATGGAATTGTTTGAGAATATTACATAGAAAAGCAAAAATAATTATTTTATTCTGAGCTAGGGAGAAGTTTATGGATTGGTTAAAATTGTTATTTCTCTATGCAGGCGGAAGATTTAGAAAACTCTTTTTTATGGCAGTTCCGGAAAATGAAAAGGATTATGCAGACAGTAGAAAAAGTTACATTGTGGCAGAAACTGCCACGATGATGACGAATGAACTGGCAGGTGGAACATTTTTGGTAGCAGTATTAAATTATGTTCAGATTTCGGACGGGTTTAGTGGGATTATCAGATCTGTGGGTACCATTGGAACTTTATTTCAGCTGCTTATCATGAACAAAGTACAGAAAATGAAGAAACATAAGCTGTTTATCTTTTTCTGTGTGCTGCAGCGTATCTGGTTGGGAGTCATTTTCTTTATTCCGGGAATGAAACTTCCTTTGATTTTGAAATGCATTTTCATTGTCATTATTTACCTCTATGCACAGATTATTATCCAGCTGGCAAATCCGGCAGCGGTTGGATTGATTGCCAGTTTGGTTCCGGAGCAGATTCGAGGGACTTATTTCAGCAAAAAAGAGTCTGTGGGAGTGTTTTTGACATTCATTGCGTTGTTTTTGGCAGGCATTTTATTTGATGCGACGATTGTAACAGCGCCATTAAAGGGTTTTCGCATTATTGGAAGTGTATTAATTTTGCTTGCGATAGTTGATGCAGTGTCCATTGCGCTCATGAAAGAACCTCAACATTCTGGTCTGGATGAGGAAAGTAAAGAGTTCCATGGAAGGCTTGCAAAGAAAAATGAAAAACCAGTAGGTTTACATACAAAGATTTCTCTGACTCAGGAAATAAAGGAAACTTATCAGCACAAAGGTTTTCAAAAAGCACTAATCTTAAATGGTATTTGGACAGTTGCGGCTTATATTGCAACTCCGTTTAATGCAAGTTACCAGGTAAAGGAACTGGGATTATCTTATACCTATATTACGGTGGTTGGACTTCTAACTATGCTGATTCGTGTGTTTTTGATGCCGCGCATGGGAAAACTGGCAGATAAAATCGGAAATGAACCGATTTTAACGGTAATGCTCTCTATCATGGGGATTCATCATTTCGTGATGATGCTTACAGTGCCTAATAATGGAAAACTGTTTTTTACGATTGCGGCAGTATTTTCTGCAACTGCATGGAGTTACATTTCACCAGCATTACTGGCGATTCAGTTAAATGTTTTGGATGTGAAAAAACGAACGATACAATATACGATTCTTTCAACGAGTTCCGGGATTATCGGTTTTTTGGCGTCCTTTATCGGTGGAAATCTTTTGGAGTTTCTTCAAAAGAAAGAATTGATGTTGGGGGCAGAAAAAATATATGCCCAACAGGTGATGAACTTGTTGGCAATCATATGTATTCTGGTACTTGTGGGATATTTAATCATAAAGTTGAAAGCATTTAAAAAAGAGAGTGTCATCTAAGATAGATGATTTTCAAACAGATTTAAAGATTATTAAACTGTAAAGTGGTTTGAAATAAGCTTAAACTAGAATTAACAGAAAAGTAAAAAGTTGCTTTATTAAAAGGAGAATGAAAGAATGTTGAATTACGATAATATTGTTTTTCGTGTATTGTCAAAAATATCAGACTGTATTTGCTTAAGCCTTCTCTTCTGGGTATCTTGCATTCCAATTTTTACCATTGGAACAGCATGTTCTGCACTTTACTATACGGCACAGAAAGTAATCAAGAAGGATGAAGGAACTCTCTGGAAATCATATTGGAAATTTTTCAGGGAGAATCTAAAACAAGGATTCATTTTATGGCTGATTGTACTGATAGTGTATGTGATTTTACTTGGTGATATTGTGGCTATGAGAGCGTTTGCAGATACCAGTGCATTTGCAGGCTTTGGAAATGTGTTTTTTATGATTATGCTGTTTTTTGCAGTAATGTGGAGTAATTACATATTTGCATACTTGGCGAAGTTTGAGAATAAAACGAAAGATATTTTAAAGAATACATTACTATTGGTATTTTACATGTTGCCTAAAACATTGCTTTTGGCGGTGTTTTTGGCCGTTTGTGTGTTGACAGTCTGTGTGGTACCAATGCTGATTGTAATTATTCCGACGGTTTATATTTTAATAGAAGGAATTATCATGGAAAAAGTTTTCGATAGGCTTATTAAAGCTGAATAAGTTTCATGTAATATAAAATCGTAAAATTTCGAAATGTAAAGAAAAAAGATGAGTACTTAGCTTGTGGAGAAAAGTGGCTCATCTTTTTCGGTGATAGATATGATGCTGATTGGAGAAATCAACATCTGCTGACATTATACTACATATTTTTCTTGAAGTCAAAAAAGAACAAAGAAAGCATATTCGCATTTCGTAATATTTCAGAACTTTTTGTAAGATAGTCATCTGTAAAGAAAAATGTTGTCTATTTATAATGAAGAAAAAATTACAATGGGGGAAATTAAATTGACTGATTTTAGAAAAGAATTAAAAAACCCTTCAAACGAATACCGGAGTGCTCCTTTCTGGGCATGGAATGGAAAGATGAAAAAGGAACGTATCGAGGAACAGATTGGTGATATGAAAGAACAGCACATGGGTGGCTGCTTTATTCATTCCCGTGAAGGTCTCGAAACAGAATACTTATCTGAAGAATGGATGGATCGTGTAGAAGATGCTATCATTGCAGCGACACAAAAAGCGCTGGATGTATGGATTTATGATGAAGATAAATGGCCTTCAGGTATGGCGGGGGGAATGATTACCCGCGACTATCCCCAGTATCGTGCGAAAGCGTTAACTTTGCAGGTATATGAAGATGGAACTCATAGTTTTCAGATTGAAGTAAGCGGTGATAGCGAGTGGTACAACGGATATGGCCCAGCTAATAACTTAGAGCCGGAATCTGTGCAGAAATTTATTGAACTTACCCATGAGACATATATGGAAAAAATTCCTGCTGTGAAAGAGGGAAAGGTACGAGGTTTTTTCACAGATGAGCCAAATGTGTGTGATTTTTACTCCACATTTACCAAAGGCAGACCGTGGCTTCCATGGTCAGACCACTTTGAAGAAGCATTTGAAATAAGCCGAGGATATAAAATTACAGACCATTTTGAAAGTCTCTTTTTTGAGAAAGAAAATTCTGCAAAAATCAGACACGACTACTGCAAAACAATTGCAGAGGTTTTTGGAGAGAGCTATTTCAAGCAATTAAGTGAATGGCTGCATGAAAATCAGATGCTCTTTACTGGACATCTGATCTTTGAAAATGATTTGGGTTATAACTGCAGAACAAGTGGGGCAGTCATGCCTCAGTATCGTTATTTTGATGTTCCGGGCATTGACATTTTAGGTGAACAGGACAAGGAACTACTTACGGTAAAACAGTGTACCAGTGTGGCAAATCAGTTCAGCAAAAAGCATGTCATGTCTGAAACCTATGGATGTACCAAATGGGACTTTGGTTTGGAAGGGCAGAAATGGCTGGCTGACTGGCAGTTTATCATGGGTGTGACCATGAGATGTCAGCACTTATTTATGTATTCCATTAAAGGACTTAGAAAAAGAGATTATCCACCGATTTTCAGTGAACAGACGACTTGGTGGGAGAAATCTCATATTTTAGAAGACTATTATGCACGATTTGCAGTGTGCAGTACTTATGGAAAGGTCAAAAGAGACATTCTTCTACTTCATCCTCAATCTACCGCGTGGCTGTATGCTGGCGGTAGAGAAGAGGAAAATCTGTCAAACTGGGACGACAATATGGGCTGGCTCGATGAGCATTTCCTGAAAGGAAATGCCGTTGGAGCGGACTTTCAGTTGATTGTAAAAAGCTTATTGGCAAGCCACAGAGATTGTGATTTGGGCGATGAAATGCTGATGGAACAGTTTGGACGAGTGGAAAACCAGCTGCTTTATATTCAGGATGCAGGATACAAGACGGTACTTGTCCCACCAATCGAAAATGTATTTTCATCAACGATTAAACTGTTAGTGGAATTTATGGACCAAGGCGGACAGGTAATTGTTTCAGGGAAAATGCCTGCTTTTGTAGACGGTGTGCCTTCGGAGGCAGCCGAAGAGTTGTATCATCATTCAAAAGCTATCTGGTATCCGACTGCAAAAGAAGCGCTGAATGCAATCAAAACACTTCCAAATGAGATTGAAGTAGTCAATGAATGCGAAATAGAAGATGCAGACATTCTGACCATGTATCGTGAGATTCCGGAAGGCAGTATGCTGATCTGCTGTAATCATGACAGAGTAAAAACACATGAAATCTGTATTCGTATGAGTGGTCAGGGAGCAATTGAGAAAATTGACCTTGTAACAGGAGATTCGAAATATATACCAGCACATTATAACGAACATTTGGAGAAAATGGAGTTTGTAGAAAAGCTGGGAGCAGTGGAAACTGCAGTTTACATTCTACATAAGGGTTTGCCATGGGAAGAAAAATCCCCTTGTTTTACATATATTCATCCTCACGCAGCAAAACCGGTTGTGGCAGGATTGGATTTGAGAACCAGTATTACAAGAGAGCTGCCAAACACTTTTCCTCTTGATGTGTGCCGTTATTACCATGCCGGAGTGTGGTCTAAACCGTTGCCGGTATGGCAGGCACAAAAAGAGTTAAGAGAGAAACTGAATATGCAGCAAATCTGGTATAACGGTGCACCGCAGAGATATACATGGGTAGATACACCTCATGAAAATGATGGGACACCTGTGGAATTGCAATTCGAATTCACCATCGCAGATGATGGAATGAAAAATCTCAAAGTTGCGGTAGAAGAGCTGCAGAACTATAGTCTATTTTGCAATGGAAAGGAATTATATTTAGAAGGACAGGTATTATCAGAAAACTACTATCTCGATCCTGACTTTAAGACCGTATCCATTCCTGCGGAATATTTAAAAGTTGGAAAGAATATGATAATTCTTCAAATGAATTATAAACAGCGTATGGAGCTGGAAGACGTTTATCTGCTGGGTGATTTTGCGGTGAACCAGAAACGCGAGCTTGTAAAAGAAGAAGGTCAGCTGATGATTGGTGACTGGTGCAGTCAGGGATATCCGCATTATGGCGGTGGCATTACCTACCATTTTAAAACTGGAAAGCTTCCAAAAGTTGATGGCAGAGTAGGACTTTACCTGCAGGAGTGGGAAGCAGCGGTTGTGGAAGTGACTGTCAATGGTCAGCATGCAGGTGATATTGGCTGGAAAGGGCAGGACGGCATCGATATTACAGACTTCTTAAAGGAAGAAAATGAAATTGATATCAAGGTGATTGCCAGTCCGAGAAATGTTTTCGGACCATTCCATCAGAAGTATGAATCATGTGTAAGAAGCAGCTTTAAGGATTTTAGAACAGAAGATAAGGAATATACGGAAGAGTATGTGGTAAAACCACAGGGACTGATGAAGACAGTGGTACTAAGTGTGTTATAAAAGTATAATCTCCTAAAAGGAAAGGAGTGGAAAAGCGTCAGCTTTTCCACTCCTTTCTATATACCAAAGGTGTACAACCTTCTCTGGCTTTGAACAGATTAATAAAATGACTTGTATGAGATACCCCACAACACTCTGCAATTTCTTCCACTGATTTTTCTGTATATTTCAGCAGTTCCTTTGCGTGGGACAGTCGCGTGGTGATCATGTATTCCTTTACTGTGTAGCCGGTAAATTTTTTAAACTCGTGACTGAGATGATATTTATTGATGTTTTGCAATTTCGCCAGTTGCTCCAGAGTAAGTTCCTCAGAAAAATGCTGGTCAATATAGTTCATAACAGACTTAATGTAGGCCGGAAGCAAAAGATAAGGTGCATTTGAAGAGGCGCTCTGCAATAAAAATTCTGTCAAAAGCGTATGAATCGATTGCGCTGTCATGATATCCGTGACGGCCGTTTTGTTCTGATGAATGTCAATCAATAATCGCAGCGTTTCTTCAAATAGCGCAGGTCGCTGCGGTGTGATAATCTGAAAACCATTTCTTGCAAATTCTTCGAAATATCCAAGGGCATTTTTTCCATTAAAATGCAGCCACAAAAATTCCCAGGAGTCATCCGCAGTTTCATAATGGTGCGGCTCCATGCAATGGATCAGGAAGCACTGCCCTTCTTTTAGATGGTAAGTTTCGTTTCGATAGAAAAGGCGTCCTTTCCCGGAGAGCGTATAGATGATCAAAAAGGAATTCAAATTAGCGCGTTCGGTAAAATAAGTTGGTGTGGTTTTAAAGTAACCAACCTCCTGAAGATAAAAATAAAGTGATTTTGCCGTCTGCCCAGGCGTGTGAAAAAGTCGGAGGGAATCCTGTGACCAACTGGCTGAGTATTTTTCATATAATTGATTCATGGTGACACCGCAAAAAACTGTTATTTATGGACAAGTTGTTCTGATGTAATTATAAAAATATCCTTATATAATGTCAATATAAGGAACACGCGTGAAATAACAAAAAACTGATAATATTCTGCTGAAAATGAAAGGAGCAACAAATGGAAAAAATCAAAGCAGTGAAAAAAGCAAGAATTGGTATCTATACCATGGGGTTAAAGGCATACTGGAATCAGTTTGCAGGCCTTCATGACAGGATGATTGAGTACGGAAAATTCATTGAGAAAAAAGTTTCAGAAATGGATGTAGAAGTTTATAACTATGGACTGGTTGATTGTGAGGAAGAGGGAAGAAAATGCGGCGAATATTTTAATGCGCATAATGTAGACCTGATTCTGGCACATTCTGGTACTTATGTGACAAGTGCATCTGTTCTGCCGATTCATCAGATTTGCAAGGCAGCGACTGTGGTTTTAAATTTACAGCCAACAGCAAAAATCAATTATCTGAAAACTTCTACCGGTGAATGGCTGGCTCATTGCGGAGCATGTCCGGTTCCTGAAGTTGCAAATGCATTTAACAGAGCGGGGATTAAATATCGTCAGGTAAATGGTCTTTTAGGGTTAGATTATACACCGGAAATTTCCGTGACCGATGAAAATACTGCGGGTAGACCGGAAGCAATCCGTGCATGGAAAAAGATTGGTGAATGGGTTGATGCTGCAAAAGTAAAAGCTGCATTACAGTATTGTCGTTTTGGCTTCCTTGGAAATAATTACAATGGAATGCTTGATTTGTATTCTGATTTTACAATGTTCCAGGCTCAGACTGGTGCTCATGTGGAAATCCTTGAAATGTGCGACTTAAACCGTATGCTGGAAACTGTAACAGCAGAAGAGGTAGAGGAAAAGAAAAAAGAAATCGAAGAATTCTTTATCATCAGTGATGATGTATCTGCGGATCCATTGGCGAAAAAACCAACTCCGGAACAGCTGGAATGGTCTGCAAAAGTGGCAGTAGCACAGGAAAAACTTGTAAAAGAATATAACTTAGACGGACTTGCTTATTACTATCACGGTGCACCGGGCGGAGATTATGAAGCACTGCAGTCTGGGTTTATTGTAGGACATTCTCTTTTGACTGCCAAAGGAATTCCTTGCGCAGGTGAAGGTGACTTGAAAACATGTGTTGCAATGAAAATCTGTGACATTCTGGGTAAAGGCGGCAGCTTCTGCGAAATCGTAACAACTGATTATGAAGAAGGAACCATGTTACTTGGTCATGACGGCCCATTCCATCTGGCGATTGCCAATGGTAAACCATTACTTCGTGGTCTTGGTGTATATCATGGAAAACAAGGTACAGGTGTATCTGTTGAAGCAAAGGTACGTGCTGGTGACATCACAACACTTTGCTGTACACAGACAATTGATGGAAAGATGAAATTCATCATTACAGAAGCGGAATCGACTAATGCGCAGATTATGACCATTGGAAATACTCAGACACATGTGAAATTCAAAAAGGATCCGGATTCCTATATGGATGAATGGTTTGCAGAATTCCCGACACATCATTTTGCTATGAGTGTGGGGCACAATGCAGGTCTGTTTGAAAAGGTTGCGGATATCTTAGATATTCCTTATGTGATATTGGATAAATAGAATAGGTAAGAGGAGAGGAAAAGTATTAGTTTTTCTTCTCCTTTTTTCGTAATATTTTCGGACAAAATCGTAAAATAGAATGTGTACTGGAGAATAATGATTTTTTATAATAGCAATATAATGCAAGCTATTTAATATGATATAGATGTAAAGTGTAAGGTTTTGTTGTTTTAATCGTATTTATATTAGAGTGGTTTATATCAAATCTTCAATATAACGAAAATTAAGAAAAAATCTTGCATCTTTAGGCAATGTTAACAGGGCTATAATTTATAGAAAATAAGATTCGTGTCTGAGAAATATCCTGGCAGCGATAAAAGCGTTGTTCATAGATTTGATTGTTACATTAAAATATGTATCATGCACAGAACTTGGAATGCATTTCGGGACCAAAGAAATCAAAATAAAAGGTTGCAGGAAGTTACGTGGGACGAATATTTGGAGAACACAGTAGAACAGTGTGATCAGTATCCCAGTGAAGAAATAACAATGCAGGTAGGTGAGTTCTTCGTGGATTTTTATAATCCAAAACTCAACAGAATGTTAATAAAGCTACCGAAAAGAATTCAAACTGTTGTTATTTTGCATATTGTTTATGAAATGTCTTATGAAAGAATAGCAGAAAAATTAAATATGAACCACTCAACAGTAAGAGATTATAAATCGAGAGGTATCTGCCTTTTGAGGAGATATCTGAAAGAGAGTGGAAATGAAACAGAACAAGGGGAAAATAGTTCAAGGCCTCTTTAATTGTTCACATTTAAGTGAAGAAATAATAAGAAAGGCTGTAGCAGGAGAGGCAGAGGCGCTTCATTGTGTTTATGAAAAATATAAGGGGTATGTACGCTACACAATAAGAAAAACAGCAATAAAAGATGGTGTACGATTAGATAGGGCATTGATGGAAGAACTTGAGCAGCAGGTGTGGAAAGGACTGATTGAAGACATTAAAAAATTTAAAATATGATCCATTTTTATTTTAGAGGTGAAAACCTCTATTTTTTTTAACTTTTTTTAGAAAAGCATACAAATTGCAGGAGTGCAATGTTCTGTAGTTCCAGTAAAAGCCGGGACTGTGCTATTTGAACCGAAAGGTTCATAGCTTCTGGCGGATAGGAACTGTACAGAAGATGAAAATACATTGCAAGAAACTGCAAAACCGTGTCAGAGGACCGCCGTGAGCCCTTCATTTCAAAAATTACGAAATGGAGGATACACGGATGTCAAAGAAGATAAGGATAAGAATTAAAGACTTTTATAAAGATGCAATTGGAGAGATTGAATACACTTATGTTTCAGAAGAAGTTTATGAAGCATTGGCAAACACTTTTAGAAAGGAGGCTCATGCAGAGGAAATGAGAGATCTGCGTCATGTGACAAAAGATGGTTATGTAGAAGGGGATACGGAAGACCTGTTAATGGAAGTAGAAGAATCTGTTGAAGATTATGTGATCCGGCAGTTA
>CAZYUZ010000066.1:0-9886 GCA_964650775.1 uncultured Lachnoclostridium sp.
AACGAGTACACAAAAAAGGCAATCATTGACACATTGTTTGAACCCAAAGAGACAATAAATATTGAGTGTAGTAGTTTTTGTTGTTTTGACGAGGATATCAAGATTCGGTGGGGAGAAGAAAATATATGCAAAGCAACACCGAAATATCCGAACTATGAGTACGAGATATTGCAAGGTGCAGGCACTGTTCAAGGTGAATTATTGGGTGGTTGCCTGGATGTATTTCTTGATTTGCTGAACACTCCGCTCTGGCCTCAATTGGATCAATGGGAAGGAAAACTCCTTTTGTTAGAAACAAGTGAATGTAATATGCCCGAGTATTTATTATGTTCTTTTTTGCGAAACTTACATACACAGGGTATCCTAAATGCAATCAAAGGAATTATAGTAGGAAAACCCGCGACAAAGGAAAAATACGATGCTTACAAGGCGGTATATAAACAAATCGTCGGTGTAGAGGCTAATTTACCGAACCTACCCATTTTGTACAATGTCAATGTAGGCCATTCATATCCAATTGGTGTTTTTCCATTGGGTCTTCTATATGAAATTAATTGCGAGCAGAAAAAACTCACATTGTTAGAACCTGCAACTGAACGATAAATCGGAACAGATCAAATCGATCAATGAGAATTTGATGAGGACATATTATGAAGACATACACATTGTGTGGAAGTATGCAATTTGAAAAAGAAATGCATGAAATCGCTTATAGCCTTGAAACGAAAAAGGGACATAATATTTTGCAATGTGTCTATACTGTGCCTGGAAGCAAACCAACTGCGGAAGAATTGCAGAATCTTGAACAGGCACATTATCGCAAAATAGATATTAGTGATGGCATTTATGTTCTGAACATTGACGGATACATTGGAGAGTCCGTTCGTAAAGAGATAGACTATGCCCAACGCCATAATAAAGAAGTCATTTACTATAGTACTTAACAAATTCCAATTTAGCGAACAGAAATTCTAATAAATAAACAATCAGTTACTCTAGGAAAAACCTTCATTGGTATGATGCCAGACAAATATATGCAGAGCCTATACCTTTATAGGAGATTACGATGGACACAGTACAAAATCAATCTCGGTGGATACGTTGCCCGATTTGCAACGGAAAAACCAGAACAAAAGTATATGCGGACACTGTGATGTTCAAATTTCCGCTCTATTGTCCGAAATGCAAAATAGAAACAAAAATTGATGTTATGCAACTGAAGATGGCAAAAAGCAAATGAGCCAGACGTAAAACGTAGAGCCTGCTTTTCCGAATTACCGGAAAGGCAGGCTCTTTTTTTATTTTGACCATCTTACAGTAAATGTAGCAGACAGAATTAGAGGTCATAACATGATTCTATCCCTATTTCATAAATCGAATATGAATTTCCATGTTATCTACAGGGATATTATGACCTTTTAGGTGAATTATTTTTCACTTGCGGCTGTAGATCACCACCGTCTCCGCTTCGATTTCAAATTTCAAAATCGAAACGGAGAATGGATATGTTCAACAGTCAAACTATTTATGTACTTAACAGATTTGATGATTCCTCAATCGCTTATGACGATGCCTATGGCAAATTAACTCTAATTACAGCAGCAGACTTTGCCAGTGTAAAAGAGTTCCGCAAATGGAAGAACTGGGACAGAATGAAGAAAACCAGTGAGCAAAGGAAGGACAATGTTCATCGTAATCATACGTTTTCCATAACCGACAAGGAAAATGAGATTGGCATGATTCCATCAACTGAGGCTGTTATGGTAGAGGAAGAAATCCGTGCTGAAATCATTCAGCAGGCAGCAGATTCTGTGAAAGCAATAAGCGCTATATTAACAGAGAAACAATTCAGAAGAATTTGGCTTTACTATGCCCACAAATACACAATGGAGCAAATAGCTGAGTTAGAGGGTACAACCCATCAAGCAGTATCTGATTCCATCTGCCGTGCCAGATTGAAGTTGATCAAGAAATTTAAGCCGTAACCAATAGCACAAACACCCCAATTCTCGTGAATTGGGGTGTTTATCTTTTAATCAATGGAAGTGGTGCTTTTATTACGGGCCAGATCCAGCGCATCACGGACAATGGGAAGAATTGCACTGGCTTCAGCTTCATCGCAACTGTCGATCAGGTAATGCAAATCTATCAGTGCCGGTGAACTTGGCTTCATCTCAGGATTAAACACAATCCGTGCATCAATCTTCAATACTCTCAGCAAAGAAAAGAGCAAGCTCAGTTTCGGATTGCCCTTATAATTCTCTATATTCAAAATAGTCCTGGGATCTACATCCAAATATGTAGCCAGCTGGCTTTGCGTCATTCCCAGCTTCTCCCGTGCTTGTTTAACGGCGTCACCTAGTGTGCGAGAACAATCGAACATTTCAATTCACCTCGGCACCATTTTACAATACATTTTATTTCATTTGAACACAAGGCATTTCAGCAAATTAGTGAATTATTTTTCATGTTTTCTTGCCAATATTTTTTCTAAATACTTTGCAAAAATGGCTCCAAAAATGTATTTAGGTGAAGGGACAAGTTTCACACCCTTTTCTGAACCTTGAGAACTGCATAGACAGTGGTGCCAGTACAATAACCCATGTAATAGCACATAAGATGCGCCGCCATGATGGATCTAAGAGGCAGATCATTATTCCTCTTGACTCTGGAGCGATCTACGTAGGCTTAGAGCCGGTTTTGGCATACCGGTGTGCGATGACTCCATGGGGGTGAAAGATACTTACTCACGTCCTCTCACAGACTAGAGGGGAGCCCTGCGCTGTTTGCTAGTCCAGATGGACAGCGGCAGCGTGGAGCTATGACTGCCTTGCCAAAGGCGACTTGCACCATTCCTACCGCCAGGGCTGCGTGGCAAAGATGGCGGATTCTATGATAGGTTCTATTTTCGATTACTGCTCCGCGATTGCTATGTTGAGATATAGGCAAATGGTAGGCGCAGTAATTCAAAGTCAGATACCACGCGCCGGGGATTTCTTTCTCCGGCGCATTCATGTGACTTTGAAAGGTGTAGAACATAACAAATCTGATGCTGTTATGAATGTATCTATTATTACATGGAAGTTGCAAGAAACTGGAGGTAAATATGTCAATGGAAAAACTCATTACCAGAAAAGAAGCTGCACAAATTCTGGGGATCAGCATTGCTACCCTGGATGCTGCCAGACAGAATGGCCTTATTTCATACGTTCAATATGTGCAGAACGGCTGCGTATATTTCACAAAAGCCTGCCTTCAGGAATACATAGCGAAATGCACCCATAAAGCCGCTCCGGTTGAGAAAAGAGAAACCTACCGGACACCCAGAGCCATAAGACATTGATCCGGTGACATCATTGCCCGGATCTTTTTTATTTGGTATATATATGGCAACAGCAGCTGTGAATCTCATTACGGAGGTGTTCAGAATTGGCACGAAAGAAAAAGCTGATTCCTGATTATGGCACAACCACCATTAAAGGTGTTGAATATTACAGAACCCGAATTGCAGATGCGGACGGAAAAAGGGTATCGCTCTATGCCCTCACCCGCGAAGAACTGTATGATAAAGTACAGGAAGCCCAGCAACTAATCAAAGAAGCAAAATTCCGTCGTGACAACCCAACTGTTAAAGAGTATTGTGAAAAATGGCTTTTGATGAAGTCCGCAAACGTCAGAGTAACTACGCTAAATGATTATACTTACAAAGTCAACAAATTCATTATTGAACCATTGGGTCATAAATATATGGTTGATGTCACTGCCGACGATGTAAAAGTCTCAATACTTATCGCATCTAAAAAATCCGAATCTATTTACCGTTCTGTGCAGATGCTTTACAAATCAATTTTCGCATCTGCCGAAGAAAGCAATGTCATTGACAAGTCCCCTTGCGAAAAGCTCTCTGCAAAGGGAGGCACACCCCAGAAGAAAAAAGAGGCTCTGACAGACAGCCAAGCCACACGATTGCTTGATGCAATTAAAGGACTACCCCCCTATGTTTTCGTTATGATTGGTTTGTATGCCGGGTTGCGCCGGGAAGAAATTCTCGGACTACAATGGGACTGTGTCCATCTGGACTGCCCAGCTCCATATCTATCTGTACAAAGAGCATGGCATATCGAAAACAACAGGCCGGTAATACTCTCAGAATTAAAAACCGCAGCTGCACGACGGGACATACCGATGCCACCACAACTGGTAGAATGTTTGCTCGAAGCCAAAGCCAGTTCCAAATCGGAATATGTTATTGCCAACAGTGATGGCAAACCGCTTTCAGGTACACAGTTTAAGCGAGTCTGGAAATACATCGAAACCCGCACTGTGAAGGAGCGCACCTATACCAGATATAGCAAAGGTGAGAAGAAAGTACACACAGTCACACCAGTCCTCGGCCAGAAAGCTGCACACAACGGAAAAGTTGTATATAGCCTCGATTTCCCTGTCACGCCCCACCAGCTCCGTCATACCTACATTACCAACCTCATTCACAAGTCTGTAGATCCCAAAACCGTCCAGTATCTTGCAGGACACGAAAACAGCAAAATAACGATGGACATTTACGCAAAGGTCAAGTATAATAAACCAGAAGAATTAGCTGATGTTGTTACAAGCGCATTTAATTGATTCACAAGGTTGAATAGGCTAAAAAACGATGGTTTTCTGATGGGCTAACTGAAAAAACAAGCCCAAAAAGCACGTGATACCAATGCTTTTTCCAGTTTTGATTTCCAACAGTACAGCTTAAAGGCTGCGAGACATGTAACCCAGTTCTCCAAGCGCAAATCGTATTATTTCGATTCAAAATGCTTACAAAAATCCCGAAACCATCCGGTTTCGGGATTTCTCTTTTGGAATGTTCGATTTGTTTTAGGCGCTGCATAAGGGCATTTATACTCAAATGCTCCATCCCGTATAGGATCAAAATGGGCTAACTTTGGGCTAAAATAATATTAGAATTACTTTTTATTGCCCTATGTTTATTAAGAAACAACACTGTGAAATCTCAGCAATTTTCTCCAATATGGAATTTGTAGCTGTTATACATCAACGCTTATTTACCTAGGCATTTTTTCATTTCCCAACGTATCCCGTTTCGCAAGCCGTATCCTTTGCAAATACACAAATCTTCTTTTTTCGGCGAAATAGTTTCATTTTATACTATTTTCTGGCATTTGATCTTCCTGTATGTTATACTATAATTATCTTTCTGCAGCAGGAGGCAGTAATATGAAAGTTCTTTTAGTTGGTAATGGTATAAATCGATATGCCGGTATCGTTCCCGGCTGGTATGATCTTTTCGCCAATGCAGTAAAGGTTGACGGTTTTCATGTAAAACGAAGCTTATCCCCTACTCTGGAATACGAACTAAACACTCAAACCATTCTCGATGCAGACCACACAAAAAAGCCCAACGATATCAAACGAGACATCGCCGCATATCTGACAAACATTCAAAAAGCACTGCCCAAAGACTGGAGTGAAGTAATTCATAAAAAACTAATGGAGGTTGCTCCCCCAATCCTGCTCACGACAAATTATGATTATTTTCTGGAACTCGCTGCTGATCCTGATTTCAAGCTTGGTAGAGCCAGCACCAGAGAAACCCTTTATAGCAAGGAACGCTTTCGTGAGTCTAACGGACACCGCATTTATCATATCCATGGCGAGTTATCTACTCCATCTTCTATCTGCCTGGGCTATGAACATTATGTTGGAAGTATTCAGCATATTCGTTCTGAGTTGACCAAAGCTGCTACAGAAAAAGAAAACCAATACCATTTATATGCTGTACTTAAAGGATATGAGAAACCCATTTCCAATCGCTGGTATTATCATTTTTTCACAGATGATCTTTACATTCTAGGATTTGGATTAGATGCTTCAGAGCAGGATATTTGGTGGCTCCTGAATTACCGCGCAGACCAAATGCGAACACATCCTGGTCTGATTACCAACAAAATTATTTACCTCGAAACATCCTCCCCAGATGACCTTATTCCCAAACAAACATGGGAAAACATCAAGGATGATAAAGCAAAAATAGAAGAGTATCTGAAGGATTATGTCCGGTATACAGCTCACAAACAAGTTCTGGAACAGAAAAGAACCTTACTGGAAGCATTCCATGTACATGTAGAAGACTGTACAAGACCTGATGATACGATTTCCGGCTTTAGTATAAATGAGATCTATGCCAGACGATATCAACGGGCTTTGGATAAATTGAGAGGCGAGAAAACAAAGTGAAATTACTGTATATATTTTTTGATTTTACCCAAAATGGAACAAATCCAGAAGGATATCGAGGCCATAAAACCTGCGAACTTAATTTTGGCACACAAGCCATCTATCATATGGAACCTCCGATACAGGATAGACCATTCTATACTCTAACACGGGAAGAACGACCGGAATGCGAAAAAATTGTGTCCGGATTCTGGGGAGACGAGAGAATTTATAATGTATCTGCCCTTGTTGGAGACAATGGATCTGGTAAAAGCATGCTGATACATGAGATCATTCGTTGTTTGATGACTTCTTTTCATGAGCATGTAACCTTTGAAAAATTGGAAGAACCTCAATATCCTTTTGTTTTTGTTACAGAAAGCGTAGACGGCGAACTATATGTTGCAACCTTTCACATTGATCCAGAAGTGTGTGGTTTCCAAAAAGAATGGAAGCGTATATCCCTTCCTATTGATCAGCATAACGGAATATCTAAATCACTTAATTGGGGACTATATACCCAGAAATTACGAAAAGAATACGGTATCTTTCGTCAGAGCAAGCTGATATACTTCTCAAACGCCATCACTATGGCAGATAAAACTCAATATGACTACTGGAATTATTACGAAGTAAGTTCAAAAGGATATTCAACCAATAGTTTATATTTTAGTCCAATGTACGATTGCTCTCTTATTGCAGATATGTCTGAAGCAGTAAAAATAAGCAAAGCCGCCCATAACACAATTGATAAGCACTTTGACACATACTTTAATTTTAGAAGTTATCAAGAAGCTAGGTATCTATTTGATCGAAATCAAAGAAAAATACTGCTTGATTTGAGAGACAAACATCACTTGCCTGTTCCACTACCGAAGTTACTTAAACTTACAATTCAAAATCCTTTCCAACATAATTCTTTTCCAGACCCTGTGCATAGAAATGCATTTTACAAATATTTCAATAATGATTATTTTGAATCACATGCCCTCCGATTTGTGGCATCTCTATCCATGAGTTGTATTTTGGCATTTTGCGCAAGTGAAAAAATTCCTTTTGATGATGAAATCTCTTGTAAATATTTAGATAAACCTGAGTTTTTAGAAAAGGATAATTTATTTCCTAGATTTTTGACACACACTAAAGATAAATACGAAAAAGAACCATCCGATTTTTTCAAAACATGCGAAGAATATCTTCGTTTTCTCTGGGCAAATATCTCACTGATTGATAGATATTTTATCTTCAAATCAACAGATTTATACGACAGAAATGGCATTACCGTCGAAATACCTCTGGGAGAAGTAATTGATAAACAGTTGGAAGAATTCATGATTCAGTTTATTAATTTTACCCGTGCTGTCAGTAAATATCATTACTTTGTTATTTATAATTGGGGCTTAAGCAGCGGAGAGAGTAATCTACTGCATATGTTTACGAAATTACGTTATGCTTTATCGGGAAATATTTTCGACAAAGAACAATTTCACGAATATGGCACCAAAAAACCAGAAGAATATATAAGACGGGAAGAAAAACTGGTTACAACAACCGATAATAAAACAACACATGACTGTGACTCTGTCATCCTATTCATTGATGAAGCGGATCTAACCTATCATCCGGAATGGCAACGCCAATTTATTTCAATAATTACAGAATTCCTTCCTAAAATCTACACTGATCCCTATTATGCCAATTCAGGTTCTGGATGTAAGGAAATCCAGATTATTCTATCTACACATTCTCCCCTTATTTTGGGCGATTTTCCGTCAGCATGTGTGACCTATCTTCGGAAGAATGAAAATGGAATAAACCAGATTGATAATAGTAGAGAACTCGTAACCTTTGGAGAAAACCTCTATACAATCTTGAAAGATAGTTTCTACCTTAAAGATGGTACAGTTGGCGAATTTGCTCGAAGGAAAATCAAACAAGTATTAGATGAGACCTCCTCAATTCGAGAAGAAGCAACTAAAGAGAAAGCCTTCCAAGGTTGGACAGATGAGAAATTTATTAAGGAACTGGATTCTCTAGATACTCTTAGAAAAAAGACCGTGCAATATCTTTCTCATGGGATCATCCGAAACAAGCTGGAAGAAGAAATCAACATATGTTGCCGTATTCTCCATCGCGCAAATACTAAGGATATTCCACAAGTAGTACAAGATATGGATTATCAAGCCAGAATTCAGCAGTTAGAACGCGAAAAGAGTATTCTGGAACAAAGAATCAATGCATTGAACCAGAAAGTGGAGGCATCCGAATGATTCTATTGAAACCCGAATGGGGAGGAGAAAAGGCAAAGGATATTTGGGCACTATACTATTACCTTCTGTATCAGGTGCTGCCCTTCTCTCCCTCTGATTATCTCCCTCGGGATGAAAAGGGATACTATTATTACAAAAATGGAAACCGGAATTCGGAACGTTTTTATCCGCAAGTTCCTAATAAAGCACCCAAAAGCGGTATACCTCTTTATGACCAAATCAAATGTGTCAGTTTAGATCTGTGTAACTATCTGTATATTGATAGTACAACCGTAAATCGTGATCATTTACGGGAGTTGTTGACTACAGCGACAGATCAGGATACAATAAGCAACAGACATTTGGAGTTCTCTCTAACAGAGTCAGTAGCAGGAAAGCAAGAGCAGATCAACGCATGGAAACCTATTTTAACAGACATTTTCAATTATGAGGCCTTCCGCAGCCAGTCTCTCTTTCCCAAGCTTATTCAGCTTTTAGGGGTAGAGGTTTGTCCTTACTGCAACCGTAGCTTTACCACAACTGCAGAAACCAGCGAAAAAACATACTATCGTCAAAACCAAGTTGATCACTATGTTCCAAAGGCAACTCATCCGTGGTTTGCTCTGTCCCTGCTGAATTTTATTCCTTGCTGTGCAAGCTGTAATCAAAAAAAGGGGGCGGATGACGGTTTTGTTCTCTATCCATATTACGAGGAATTCGGAGCTGCCTATCGCTTCCGTACTGTTCCTCTATCCGGATTGGGATTTCTATTGGGTGAGCCTGGCACAGAAGAGACCTTTCAAATTGAGATCGAACAAGTTCCTGGAACAGTCCTAGAGAAAGATTATAGGAAGCGGGTCGAGCATTCTATCAGCAAATTTGGTTTGGATGTTTTGTACAGAGATAGCCATAATGCATATGTAAAAAGAATATTTGAACAACGTTTTCTCATCACTGATGCGTATCTGGATTCTCTCTGTTCCAGCTTCCCTGACCATTTCAAAACTCGCGAGGATGTACGCCGCATGCTTTACCTAAAACCCTTTAATGAAGACGAATTAGACCAATCTCCTCTTGCAAAGTTGACACACGATATTGATTCTGAAATCAACGAACTAATACGGTAGGCTGTCACCTCCGAAGGTGTGCACCAATAATTAATTAGTCTGGTATTGAAATAAAATTGCCAAAAATACGAATAGCAAGGAGTCAACGATTATTGGGTCCAAAAAGGTCTAATGGGCTAGAAAAACGGCGGCTTTGTCCATGGGCTAACCGATGGGCTAACTGAAAAATCAAATCCGAAAAAGCATGTGATAGCAATACTTTTTCCGATTTAACTTTCCAGAAGTACGGTCTGAAGGCCGCACGTCGCGCTCCCCAGTTCTCCAAGCGCTGATTTTCGAACT
>CAZYUZ010000067.1:0-9789 GCA_964650775.1 uncultured Lachnoclostridium sp.
CTCATCCTGCAAAGTCACACATTTTAGTTCCCGATCTACTTCTCCTGCAATATAAATCCCCTGATTGCACAACAATCTATCTGCAAATGCCAGTCTGGAACCTGAATCATGATTCCCTGCGATCATCAATACCGGGATGTTTCGCATCGCAAGCTTCGTTAAAAACTCATCAAACAAATTCACTGCTTCTTTTGAAGGTACAGCGCGGTCATATACATCTCCGGCAATCAAAATCGCATCCGGCACAAGTTCATCCGCTTTCTTTAATATTTGTTCCATCCAATATGGCTGGTCTCCCATCTCAATCATAGAATATCCGTGAATACATTTTCCTAAGTGCAGATCTGCCAAATGAAATAATCTCATACGTGCCCCCTTCAAACTGTTACTGCTTAGATTATACTCAAAATCTGATTCTGTAGCAATGTCATCCTCATTTCTTTCACACACCATAAAGAAAGCCTGCCAACGCGGCAGGCTTTTTAAGTCATATATTTAATTTTCTGGCGGAATCTACCTCTTTCGAATTTTTTTACTATTGTAAAATTAACTAAGCCATTGGACCTGTTTTACTTTTCAACCTTTCGTATGTAGATTTCTTTTATGAATTCGATACCTCTGAAGCCATTGGACCGTACCTCCCGGGCTTATTTACCTAATTTCTTTTCATCAATTCTGATGTTTCTTCTTTTATTAGGTGCTTCTCTTTTGTTGACTTTATATTAACATACCCCTTGCAAATTGTCAATCTTTTTATTGCGGATTTTATAAATATTTTGTCTATTTTGATTTCGTATTTCAATTGAGTGTACAATTCATTTTTCTTGTTGAATCATACCATTTAAAAAAATGACGATAGTCAAAACTAATTAACCGAAAAATATGCACAATTTTCATGTATGTTGCTTGTGCATATTGTCGAAATAGGCTGATTTTCAGACTTCCAGAAAATTCAAAAAGCTCGTTTTTTGTCACTTTTCACAATTTTCACACCTCTCTATTGACATTTTGCACAATCAAATGTATGATATCGTTTGTAACGAGGCAGAGGAAAAAATTGTCTCTGCTAAAATCTGGCAATTTTGCCGCACAATTGAATAAAGCAAAGGAGAGTATAATGCGTAGATGCTATCGGAATGTAGCACTTGTCCTTGGAGCAATCCTTTTAACAGGTAATGCATTCTCAAACTCTTGCAGCCTTACTACATTAGAAGTATACGCTGCAGAAGATACTCTTTCTGAAAACACTGTAACTGACGAAGCTGTAAAGATTACAAGAAAAGTAAAGCTTTCAGATAATGTAACTGTTACAGAAACTGTAAGAGGTGCAGATAATTTAGATCCTGCAAAATTTACAGATCAGAATGGTATCCAGACAGGGGAAGAAAACGTCGAAACAGAAATACCAGCAGATGAATCAGAGCCCGCCCCCACTGTGGTGGAGGCAGAAGATTACAAAAATAAGACTAGATTAAAATTTAAAGAATATAATGTACTTCTGAGAATCGTAGAAGCAGAAGCCGGCGGTGAAGACATCACCGGAAAAATGCTGGTAGCTAACGTCATCATGAACCGCGTTAACAGCAGTCGCTTTCCTGACACAGTAACAGAAGTTGTCTACCAGAAAAACAACAGTGGTAGAGCACAATTTTCCCCGACTGTGGATGGACGAATGGATTCCGTAACTGTTTCAGAAGAGACAGTGGAAGCTGTTGATCGAGTATTAAATGGTGAAGATAGCTCAAATGGAGCTTTGTATTTCCGTTCTGCCCGCTTAAACAGCGCATGGCATGATGGTACACTGAAACGTGTACTGGCACACGGAAATCACATTTTCTATACGATATAGGAAAAAATTAGAGAGGATGAAATTTTCGATTTCATCCTCTCTTTTTGTATGTGACTTAATTTGTTTGTTTTTCAGGTTTTGCTGGTGGTTCCATGCCTTCTGGTCTTTCACCTTCCGGCATCTGTGGACGTTCTCCACCTTTGAACCCTTCTGGTGGTTCCATGCCTTCCGGCATTTCACCGCCAGGTCTCATGCCGCCGCCCATGCCAGGACCGCCCATTCCCATGGCTCCGAACATGCCTTCTGCAATCTGTGTATCATCCAGCCATAATGTATATTTACCATCTTTACTTATCGCTTCCGCTGATACAGTTAACATCGTAAATGCATTTCCAGGCGATACTTCCATTACCACATTTTCTTCTTCATCTTTGATTTCATATTTTTTCTCAGCTTCTAATTTTTCTCTGCTGATAAATGACACTGCCGCTTGCTTTCCTTCTGCAATTTCTGCAGCCATATTTCCTGATGCACTCACTGTGCCACCGTTGATATAAATTCCTTTGTCTGCATCAATTCCTGCGTCCATGCTTGTTGCACATGATGCCGAATTTACTGTACCTCCATTAATCACCAGCCAGCCATTAGAGTCGATTCCATCGCCCTCTCCCGTCTCGCCAGTTACCTGAATACTTAATGAACCATCATTCATTGCAAATACAGAAACATTATCTTCACTTGCATTGACACCATCATTGCCGGATTTGATAGAAATATCCCCTCCGTTAATTGTCATATGCATTTCAGAACAGAGCCCTTCATTTTCAGCAACGATTTCCAGGGAACCTGCACCAGAGATATTGATGGATCTTCTAGAATATACTGCGCCATCATACTTATGAAGTTTCTTAGAATCTACAACTTCTGTCCCTTCTTCATTCAGCTCGCAGGATTCATAGATTTCTGCAACATAAGAACCATATACCTTGTTTTTACTTCCTTCGGCAAGAACCAAATTTGCACCGGCTGTTGCTGTATCCACATCCATGGTTGCATCTTCTTCCCCTGCATCTCCGGCACATTCATAGGTTCTGTAGAAAAAAATTGCAGGTGCTACCGTACATGTAATATCTGCATTATTTAAAATCAGTGTTGCCACTGCCTCTTCTTCATTTTTTGTTCCATCACCAAGATCAACAAAAATCTGACCAGCTTCCATGGTTCCGCTGATTTCATAAGTTCCAGGTTCTGTGATATACACTACTGTATGGGCATCTGCTTCAATCTGAGAATGCGCATCCTTCTCTGTACCATCGCCGTATTCAATCCCCTGACCTTCTAAATAGAAAATAATATCATTTGCTTTGTAAACTGCTGATTCTGTATCTTCGGAGATTTTTTCTCCATCTACAAGAATTTCACTGTTAGAAAGTTCAATCTTTACAGCATCAGTTTCAACTGCAGCTTCCTCTACAGTTTCTGCCACTGTCGGAGCTGTTTCCTGTTTTGCTTCAGTTTTTGTATCAGACTTCCCACAGCCTGCAAGCCCTATGGCTAATGTCATCGCGAGTAATAAACATATTTTTTTCATCATATTTTCCTCCTGTCTATTCAACCTAACTATATCACTTTTTGGCTTTGAAAAATATGATTTTTTTGTGAATTCTTTTTTATTATTATTATAATTTTGCCCGTTTTAAAACATAAAAAAAGCAGCACATTCATGCTGCTTAAGTCGGGGTGACAGGATTCGAACCTGCGACCTCCTGGTCCCAAACCAGGCGCTCTAGCCAAACTGAGCCACACCCCGTTTTTTCATTTTCTGTGTATCATCCGTGACACAATTGGTATCATATCTCATTGTCACAAATTTGTCAACACTAAATTTAAAATTTTCCCAAAAAATCTTCAAAAAATCTTCAAAACTTCCATCTATTTTCGTCCATCCGCTTTCCTATTATTTACATTTACTATGATTTCCTATTATAATATCTGCGAAAGGATTAAAAAAATGAAATTACAGAAATTATTAAGCTATACCAGACAAGCTGTTGATGAATACGAAATGATTCAGGATGGGGATAAGATTGCTGTTGGAATTTCCGGTGGAAAAGACTCTCTCACTCTTTTATATGCTCTGGTAAATCTGCAGAAGTTTTATCCTAAACATTTCAATTTAGTTGCAATTACTGTAGATTTGGGATATGAAGGATTTGATTTAAGCGATATTCAGAAACTATGTAACGAATTACAGGTGGAATATCACATAGTTTCTACTAAAATCAGTGAAATGGTTAATTCTGACCGTTCAGAAGGTTCCCCTTGTTCTCTTTGCGCAAGACTTCGAAAAGGTGCATTAAATGATGCTGCAAAAGAGCTTGGCTGTAACAAAGTGGCTTACGGTCATCACATGGACGATGTCATTGAAACGATGATGCTTGCACTCTTGTATGAAGGGCGTTTCTGCTCCTTCTGGCCTGTCACTTTTTTAGAAAAGAGTGAACTGACCGTAATCCGTCCGATGATTTACATACCGGAAACGGATGTGAAAGGATTTGAAAACAAAATGAAGCTTCCTATTACAAAGAATCCTTGTCCAATCGATGGTTCTACAAAAAGAGAATATATTAAAAATCTAATCAAACAAATCAATATAGAAAATCCTGGTGTGAAAAAGAGACTTTTTCACGCAATTAAGGATGGGAATTTAGAAGGCTGGTCCAGATAACGGATCGGCCTTTTTCACAGAATTTTCTAGATTATTTCACACTTCAAACACAAAATAAACACATTTTTCTAATACGATTTTATAGAACGATTAATATAGGAGGAATTGTGTTTTGAAAAACCTACCAAAAATGAACATTCAGCTGAAAAATCCGCTGAAAAATATGTCTAAGAAGAAAAAAATCTTACTGGCAGCAAGTGCCATCGTTATCATCGGCGGCATTGCTGTTTTAGTATCTTTCAACTCCAGCAAAAATCAAATGAAAGAAAATATGGAAGCTGCATTTACTGTTGAAACTGCGCAGATTGAACGTCAGACACTGGCAAACTCTATCAGTGCAACTGGTACTGTTGCAAGTGCAGAAACAAAAACTGTGAACACCAGCTTAAAGGATCTGGAGGTTGTCGCTGTCTATGTAAAAGAAGGTGACTATGTGGAGGAAGGAACCATTATTTGTGAATTTGATGCTTCTGATTACGAAGAAGCCCTTGCCGAAGCACAGCATAATGCAGCAATCAATGCGCAGATTGAAGCTTTAAATAGTTATCAAACAGATTATGAGGAGACTCTGGAAAATGCCTATGATCCGTTAGAAGAAGCTGCGAATTCTAAAAACGAAGCGGAAGCTGATTATGAAGAGGCGGAAGACGAAGTTGATGATGAAGAAGGGGATGTAAAAAAGGCAAAAGCTGCTTATGAGACGGCGAAAGCTGCTTATGATGCGATTGCAGATGAATTAAGCGCTGCTGAATCTGCCCTTTCAACTTATAAGAAAGCATATTCTGAAGCACAGGAAAAACTTGCTAAAGCAAAAATGCAATTAGCCGAAGTAAAAGCAGCGACTGATACTTCTCTCTCTCAAGAAGAGGCGCAACAAAAAGTAGACGACGCTCAAAAGGCTGAGATTGAGGCAAAAAATAAATACGATGCTGCCTATACCGTATACAACGAATTACTTCCAACCAAGACTGCTTACGAAAAGGCATCTTCCTCCTATCAGGAAGAAAAAGCTGAACTCGAAGCCGCTGAACGAGCTTTAGAGCAGGCTGAAACCGCTTTAGAACAGGCAGAAGATAAATTAGAATCCGCATGGAAAACCTATGATGCAGCAGTAGAAAAAGCCGATGAACAGTATGCAAAAGCTGCCCTGGAGGACCAGTTAATCAGTGAAACTCAGGAAGAAAAAACAATCAATCAATATACCGAACTGATTGAAGACTGTGTCGTAAAAGCAACAATGAGCGGTGTTATTACTTCCTTAAATGTAACAGAGGGTAACGTATTTGAAGGCGGCGATGTTTACACAATCCAGGATAATGAACATTTTATTGTCACTTCTTCTGTAGATGAATACGACATAGCATCTATTGAAAAAGGAATGCCTGCTTACATTAAAACAGACGCTACCGGTGATGTCGAAATGACTGGTGAAGTTACATATGTTGCCATCGCTCCAGCAGGAAGTGGCGCTATGGGAGCAATCAGCAACAGTGCTTCCTATACGATTAAGGTTACCATCGATGAAGCAGATGAAAACTTACGTGCCGGTATGACAGCCAAATTAAGTATTTCTCTTGAAGAATCCGCAGATACACTCACGGTTCCTTATGATGCGGTTACAACAACACCTGATGGAACCTCTACGATTACCGTAGATGCAGACGGCGAAAAGAAAACTATCACAGTGGAAACCGGTCTTGAAACAGACTATTATACAGAAATTATCAGCGATGAAATTTACGAAGGAATGACTGTATATCTTACAACGCCTATGGTTACAAGTACACCATCCGGATCTGATGATGAGGACAGAAATGCTCTTGGAGGTCTCTTAAATGGCGGCGGCATGCCTTCCGGTAATATGCCTTCTGGTGGAAATAACCGTGGCGGCAATGGCAGTGGTATGCCTGACCGTGGCAGCATGCCTTCCGGCGGCGGTCCGGGTGGATTCTAAGGAGGTCTGATTACATGGAAACAACTTCTATGATTCATTTGGAAAATATCGTAAAGCGTTTTTACGAACATCAGGAAAACGAACTGGAGATTCTTCACGGCATCAACCTTGATATCCGTGAAGGAGAATTCGTCTCTATTGTAGGAGAATCCGGATCTGGTAAAACGACCCTTATGAACATCATTGGTATTTTAGATCGTCCAACAGAAGGAAACTATATTTTAGATGGAATTTCAATTGCTGATGCAAAGGACAAGGAACTCTCCCACATCCGTAACCAGAAAATCGGCTTTGTTTTTCAGACCTATAATCTGATTAGCCGTACAACTGCACTGAAAAACGTGGAACTTCCAATGTTATACGCTGGAGTTCCAAAGAAAGAGCGAAAAGAACGAGCCGAATATTATCTTGAAATGATGGGGATGGCTGACCGTATGAGCCACAAGCCCGATGAGCTCTCTGGTGGTCAAAAGCAGCGTGTTGCCATTGCCAGAGCACTTTGTAATAATCCGTCCATTATCTTAGCAGACGAACCGACCGGTGCTTTGGATTCTGAAACCGGACGCACCATTATGGACATTTTCCACAAGCTCAATTATGAGCAGGGAAAGACCATTGTTTTGATTACACATTCTAAAGAGCTTGCAGAAGAAACAGAGCGAATTGTCACCATTCAGGATGGCAGGATCGTATCAGAAAGGGTGAAGTAAGATGTTATTTTTATTTTGGGAAAATATTGTCCTTGCATTGAACGGACTTCGCTCGAATCTTATGCGAACACTCCTGACAATGCTTGGAATTATTATTGGTATCGCATCAGTTATTGCAATTATGACTGTTGGCGATTCCATCAACGGCACCGTAACCTCTTCCATGGAAAGTATCGGTGCAAACAACATTACTGTCAGCGTTTCCAGAATGGAAAGTGACGAGGAAGATGTCACCTCTACCGGGCGTAATTTTGGGGCTTTTAGCCGCTATGCAGCGATGAGTGATGAAGATTATATCACTGACGAAATGATTACAGCTTTCCGCACAGAATATGATGATAATATTCAGGGAATCTTTTTAACAGAATCCGTTGGAAGCGGTACTGCTGAGGATGGGGATTTATCCTCCAGTGTTACAATTACGGGAGTAAATGCAGATTATCTTGCAAATGAAGAGCTGACCATTATCAGCGGTCGTACGCTCACAGACAGAGACCAGTCAGATGCCAGAAGAGTCATCCTCGTTGCGGATGATTTGGTGGATACCATGTTTGACGGAAAATACGACCGTGCCATCGGAGAAAGCATTGATGTATTTATCAACAACCGCTACTATCAGTATACCATCATAGGTGTTTATGAATATGAAGAAGAATCAGCAATTGCTGCAACCTCCGAATCTATGGAAATACCTACGACAGTATATCTTCCATTATCTGCTGCTCGTGAGGAAACCCGCTCAACCACAGGCTATTCTTCATTTACCATTGCAACCGCTACAGGTGTAGATTCTACGGCATTTTGCGACACGATTGAAAGTTTCTTTAACACCAATTATTATCGCAACAATGAAGACTTTGAAGTATCAACTTCCAGCATGGAAAGTATGCTCTCCTCCTTAACAGAAATGGTATCTACAATTTCACTTGCAATCTCCGTCATTGCTGGGATATCCCTTCTTGTAGGCGGTATCGGTGTTATGAACATTATGCTGGTATCTATTACAGAGCGTACACGAGAAATCGGCACAAGAAAGGCACTGGGAGCTACGAATAATTCTATCAGAACACAGTTTATCGTAGAATCCATCGTCATCTGTATCATCGGCGGAATCATTGGTATTATTGTCGGAATCGCAATTGCAGCGGTTGCCACAAACCTGCTTGGCTTCTCTGTAACACCTTCCGTTGACGGTATTGTATTATCTGTAACATTCTCTGCATTTATCGGAATATTCTTCGGATACTATCCTGCAAATAAGGCAGCCAAATTAAATCCGATTGAAGCATTACGCTACGAATAAAATGTTTATATTACAAAAGCTGTTGGACATCATCCAACAGCTTTTGTATATATCAAAGCAGCCTTTCCAGTAATCCCTCACACAAAACTGCTTCATCCACATGACATCTGTTTCTTCGTTTTCTTCCTTTCGTTTCAAATATTGAGCATAGGCCTCAATCTCAGCCCAAACTAGTGTGCTTACCGCATCTACAGGAATTTCCTTTCGGATTTCACCAGTTTCCTTTCCTCCGTAGTTGACCTCTGTCTGCGAAAAATAGAAAATATTTTAAGATATCTTTATACTGCTTCTTTCAATTCCTGTTTTTTTATCTTTTTCCGTTCAAAAATCAAATAGAAGCACGGCATCAGGAAAAGAATCATAATTGTAGAAGTAATCAGACCACCGATAATAATCAGCGCCATACCTTTCATCAGGACTGCTCCTGATCCGCTGGATACTGCCATAGGAATCATGGAAAGAATTGTAGTAAGCGTTGTCATTAAAATTGGTCTTAAACGTATCTTTCCACTTTCTATCAATGCATCTTCCAGAGAAGATTCTTCCTTTAACATGTTTGTTGTATCGACAAACAGAATACCGTTGTTTACAGCAATTCCGACTAACATCAGAAGTCCCATCAGGGAAATCATGTTTATCTTCTCTCCTGCAATAAACAGTAAAGTAAATGAGCCGATAAAACCGAATGGAAGGCTCATCATTACCATTCCAGAGAATCTTGGAGATTCAAACTGAATCGCCATAACAAGGAAGATCAAAAATACCGCCGTGACAATGGCTACACCGATCTGTGAGAATTCTTCTGTCATCATTTCCGACATTGTACTTTCTGCAAGTTCTACACTCTCTGGAAGCTCCATTTCTGCTGCAAGCTGATTCATTGCACTTTGTACAGTCTCAAGATCCTTTTCCAGACAGCTTGCTTCAATCGTAGCCTGATACCTTCCTCCCTGTTTTATAATGGTATCCTGCCCATCTGTATACTCTAATGAAGCAATTTCGGAAACCGGAACAGGTATTCCCATAGCTGAAGTAAGCGTAGCACTCATAAGACTGTTTGCTGTATCATAGGTTCCCTCCGGAAATTCCAGAAATACACTGTATTCATTTCCGTCACTGGTGATAGTCATCGCCTCTTTACCACTTAACATTCCATAAAGACTTCCTGCAACCTGAATCGGAGTCATTCCGTAGCTTGCTGTCAACAGAGGATCAATGTTAAGTTCCACCTTTGTGGTAGCTGTATCTGCCGAATTTGAAACTGAAATAACACCTGGAATATCCCTTGTTCTTTCTGTCAGGTCT
>CAZYUZ010000068.1:0-9695 GCA_964650775.1 uncultured Lachnoclostridium sp.
TGCTTGTTGTATACTGCCTGAAAGGAATTTCTTTTGTAAAAGCTCCATTTGGGATTCCGGAGATCATTTCCGTAGCTCTTGTGGCAGTTCTTCATATTTGGAAAAGAAACACTTTATTTAGCATTATTGGCGGTACTGTATGTTATATGGTACTGATTCAGTTGATCTTTTAAAAATTTTTGGAGGTTTCAAGATGAAAGTTTTATTAATTAACGGCAGTCCTCATACAAAAGGAAGCACTTATACAGCATTGAATGAAGTGGCTGTAACACTGGAAAAAGAAGGAATCGAAACAGAGATGATTCATGTCGGCAATCAGGCAATTCGCGGATGTATTGCCTGTGCAAAATGTCGTGAAATCGGACACTGTGTTTTTGATGATGCGGTAAATGAAGTTGCAGCGAAGTTTGCAGATGCAGACGGTCTGGTAGTAGGTTCGCCGGTATATTATGCTTCAGCAAATGCAACATTAATTGCACTTTTAGATCGATTATTCTACAGCAGTGCCCGCCAGTTCGACAAAACCATGAAGGTTGGTGCAGCAGTAGTTTCTGCACGTCGTGGCGGAAATACAGCAACCTTCGATGAATTAAATAAATATTTTACAATTTCCGGCATGCCTGTCGTTTCCAGCCAGTACTGGAATCAGATTCATGGTAATAATGCTGAGGAAGCGCTTCAGGATGCAGAAGGCTTACAGACTATGAGAACCCTTGGTAGAAATATGGCATTTTTAATAAAGAGCATTGCTTTGGGCAAAGAAACTTTTGGTCTGCCTGAATCAGAGCCAAAGGTAGCAACCAACTTTATCAGATAAGGAGAAATCACATGGCACACAGAAGATTAACCTCTTCATAGCTGCCTTACAAAAGGCCATGATGTGACTATTGATGACGCACGACAAATGTAATCATTTCCAAGGGGCAGGGAAATTTTGAAACTTTATATGGCTGTAGATTAAATGTTTATTATCTGTTTATGTGCAAATGTACATTATTCGCAAACAGATTTCATAAGAACTTATTTGAAGGCATGTTAATCAATGACAAAAACGTTTAAATACTTCCCAAAACATTTTTATCATGTTATAATATTTTAGATAAAAATAAGACGAAAATTTGCGAGGAAATGTTCATGATCGATGTTCACAGCATAAGTACCAATTGCACCCGCACGGAATTTGTCGGAACAGCAGTGTTAGACACCATCGGGCTTGTAATTTCAGGGATTGATGAGACATTATTAGAAAAGATGAATATTGGCACAAAATATCGTGTATTAGGACTTTTCAGTTCCCGTACAGGTGCTGCTGGACAGTTGACAGCTATGGATGATGCGCTTAAAGCAACCAATACAGAGCTTTTATCCTTTGACCTTCCAAGGGATACCAAGGGCTGGGGCGGTCATGGTAACTATATTGTCATTGGCGGATATGATGTTTCTGATGTGCGTCATGCAATCGAGCTTGCTCTGGAACTGACAAACCGAAACGCCGGTGAAGTTTATATCAGCGAATCCGGTCATCTGGAATTTGCCTATTCTGCAAGTGCAGGAGAGGTTCTTGAAAAAGCATTTGGTGCTAAAAGAGGCAAAGCTTTCGGTTTTTTTGCAGGTTCTCCTGCAGCAATCGGTCTTGTCATGGGTGATCACGCAGTAAAAGCAGCCGATGTAGAAATCATCAGCTATATGACTCCAAGCATTGGCACAAGCCATTCCAACGAAGTTATTTTAGCGCTTTCCGGTGAGGCAACTGCAGTCAAAGAGGCTGTTTTAGAAGCCCGTCAGGTTGGACTGGAATTATTGATCAGTATGGGAACTTACCCTGAAATTCCAGGCACTCCATATTTATAGAAGCAAAACACATTTTTTATAAAAAACTTATTTTACTTGAGGAGAAAATACAAATGAATCGTGTAGGAGTAAATATTGTATTAGGAACATTATGGGTAACGGTTGGTATCTGGATGTTTTTATCAGGCGGTGCAGAAAACCAGATGTCCGCAGCAATTTTAATCGTACTGGGAGTAATGTTTTACTGGGCAGCCTTTAAGATTTATCAGAATCCAAATCTTGCAAAGAAAAACAAGAAAAATCTGGTTCAGCAGATGACTGATTCAAAATATAAAAACAATTTAAAAAATAGCAAAAAGAAGAAATAAATTATGATTTTATTTTTAACAAGCAGTCCTACAGGTCCTTTGGATAACAGCAGACCTGTTGATGGAATCGACAGTAAAAATTATCTTATCGAGAATTTTCAGAAATACTGGAAACCTGAGATGAATTGTCTCTATATTACAGCTTTCCCGTCAGACACTGCTGCAAACGATGAGATTCGCAGTGGAATGCGTGATACATGGGAGCGTGCAGGATTTTCTATCGGCGCATTTGATATCTGGGATGACAGAACGAAAGATTTCTCAAAAGAAGCTCTGCATTCCTATGATTTACTCATTCTTGGCGGAGGACATGTACCAACTCAGAATGCGTTCTTTCAACGTATTTCTTTAAGAGAAAAGATACAGGACTTTGGTGGAATGATTATTGGCATCAGTGCCGGAACCATGAACAGTGCAGATATTGTTTATGCACAGCCGGAAGAAGCAGGAGAGGGCGTTGATCCAAATTATCAGAAATTTATCAGTGGATTGGGATTAACCGGAATCAATGTGTGCCCACATTATCAGATGGTAAAAGACTTTTATCTGGATGGTTTGAGACTCTTTGAAGATATTACCTATGGCGATAGTCATGGACATGAATTTGTAGCTTTACCGGATGGAAGTTACATTTTAAGTGAAAATGGTGTGGAAACGATCTGGGGGGAAGCATATCTGATCAAAGACGGACAGATTGAAAAGATTTGTGAAGATTATCAGACATTTCATATTTATTAATAATGAACGGTGACAAGTGCAGAAGCTTGCCACCGTTTTGTATACAAAACTATTTTTGAGAAATTAACACGCCACCATGAGATACGGCTGCATCAAAGGAAATATCCGTGAGATGGTTAAATAAATCTTCCGGCTCTTCAATTTGTTTCAAAACACCGTTTGTTCGCTGACATGGAATCATTTTTAGATTCAGTTTCCCGTCCTGAGTAAATTCTGCATTTAAAAGAACAGTCTTATCTGTACGATTTCCAAAAAGATAATTTCCTAAACTATAACAGATTGGAACGCCTTGATAGTATTCAAATCCCTGCAGAATATGAGGGTGGCAACCGATGATCAGATCAGCACCAGCATCAATGTATCCTTTCGCAAGTGTTCTTTGATATTCTTCCGGAATCTCCATACGTTCGATACCCCAGTGTACAAATACAATGATATGATCATACTTGTTGTCGACTTCAGAGATTGCTTTGTTGAGTGATGTTGCATCATAAGTTTGAAATACCCCCGGATGTTTTTTCCCGGCATACCAGTCAGCGGATGGCGCAACTCTAGTAGCTGCAAAAATTGCAAAGGTTTGTCCGTTGATTTCCTTTATGACCGGCGCAGAAGCTTCTTCAAGATTGCGTCCACCTCCAGCATAAGCAATTTCTGCCTTTTCCAGTGTGTCAAGTGTATCTAAAAACGCATCCTGTCCATAATCTAAAATATGATTATTGGCAATACTTACAACATCTGTTCCAAGTTCTTGTAGGATTTTCACATATTTCGGATCATTTCGGAGTGTATATTCTTTATCCTCCATAGCCTCCCCGCGATTGCTGAAGACAAATTCATGATTTAAGATTAAGAGATCAGCGTTTTGCATAAGAGAGAGCATTTCATCGTCTACAAGCGAAGAGATTCCCGATTTATCATATTTCTGGATTACAAGCTCTGAAAAATGAACATCTCCGGCAAAAGAGAGGGTAACGGAGGAAACGTTATTCGTAGTTTCTACCAATATGTCATCATCAGGAGAAACAAAATTATCTGATGAAATATCCAAATCTGTATATTCACTTTCATCAAAGCCATTCAGGTGAATCTGATCATTTTGTGCAGCATTCAATGAGGCATTCCCTTTATTGATATAGAAAAAAACACATACAACAATTACAATTGGAATCCCAATCATAATACTTGTAAAAAAACTTCTAAGGAATTGTTTCATAAATTTTATCCTTCATATTTTTTGTTATCATACCATAAAAAGAAAATATTATCCATATTATGTCATCTGATTGACTTTTCATTCGTGATATTTTATCCTGATACTATGATAGGAAAGGTGGGTTTTTCTATGGACATTCAGAAAGTATTGGCAGAATATGACTCCATGTTTGGTAAATATACATTGAAAGAAATTGAAGGTTTTTTGCTGAAGCATTTAAGCGAAGCCAGATTCAAAAGTGAGCATCAGGAGCTGGTAACTTTATTAAATGAAGCAATCGGCTTTTATCGTGATACGACCCAAAAGGAAAAAGCGCTGAAAAATTGTGGCGCATTGATGGAACTTTTGGTTGAGCTGAAATTAGAGGGCACGATTCCTTATGCAACTTCACTTTTAAATATTGCAAATGCTTTTCGTGCCTTTGGACTTCATAAAGAAGCTGTACAGCTTTTCGAAAAGGTGGAAGAGATTTACGGAAATCACATTTCAAAAGAAGATTTTATGTATGCAAGTCTCTACAATAACTGGGCTTTGGCATATCAGGAATCCGCAGAGTATGAAAAAGCTGCCGAAATGCTTCGTAAGGCGTTAAAAATCGTCGATTTATATAAAGATGCCATCATTCCACAGGCAACGACCAGAACGAATCTTGCGTCATCTCTGCTTGCCGTTGGAACAGAAAGTGCTTATCAGGAAGCAGTAATTTTTCTTAATGAAGCATTGGAAATCTTTGAAAAAGATGGCGGAAAAGACTTCCATTATGGTGCTGCTTTGGTTGCTATGGGAGATGCCTGCTGTTATAAAGAAAACTATAGAAAAGCTGTCTCTTACTATAAAGCAGGAATGGACGAAATCGAAAAACATACTGGCAAAAATGATAATTATGACCGTGTTCTTGAAAAATATGAATTTGCATCAAAAATGCTGAAAAATGACAATGAATGGCAGTCAAATATGGACAGAAGCAGAGCTTTTTATGAAGAATCCGGAAAACCAATGATTGAAAAGCATTTTCCACAATATGTATCGCGCATTGCTGTCGGTCTTGTCGGCGAAGGTTCTGACTGTTTTGGTTTTGATGATGAAATTTCAGCAGACCATGATTATGCACCAGGTTTTTGCATGTGGCTGACTGAAAAAGACTATCAGGAAATCGGTGCAGAACTTCAAAAGAAATATGATGAACTGACAGAATCCAAAGGTCGCCTTGGATATCGTCGTGGTGTATTTTCCATTAATCAGTTTTACAGTGGAATTCTGGAAATTGCGAATGACTATGAAAATACATTTTCCATTGATTACGAAGCTGCAAAAGAACATCTTTTGGCAACTGCTTCCAATGGCCAGGTGTTTAGAGACGATTTGGGAGTATTTACAAAGATTCGCAATCAGATTTTGAAATATTATCCGGAAAACGTATGGCGCAGAAAACTTGCACAGTGCATCCATGAGTTTTCACAGTATGCTCAGAGCAACTATTCTCGTATGATGGCAAGAAAAGATGCTGTCACAGCGATGATCTGTGTAGGAAAAGGTGTAGAAAGTGCGTTAGATTTAGTGTATCTTCTCGAACGAAAGTATACACCATATTATAAGTGGAAGAGAAAAGGACTGGAAAACTCCAGACTTGCAAAACAGATTTTCCCGATTTTAGAAAAAATTGCAGAAAATCCAAGCCAGGTAAATGTCTGGGAAGGTTATCGCTACAGTGCGGCATCCGTACATTTGGAAGATGCCAATGTTGCATTGTTTGAAGAAGCAGCAAAAAGAATTCTTGATGAAATGGTGCGTCAGAAGCTGGTATCAGGAAATGAAACATTTTTAGAATATTATATTCCACAGATTCTTGAGGATAAAAAGATGGATATGATTGATAAAGTGATTGCAGAAGAATGGAGTCAGTTCGATAAAGTCGAAAACGAAGGCGGAAGAGCCGATTGTCAGGATGATTTTGAAACATTCCGAATTATGCGTAAGAGTCAGTATATGACCTGGTCAAAGGAAATGTTGGAGAGTTTTTATGCAGATTTAATTGCTGCAAAGAATTCCGGTTGGAATCTGATTATGGAAAAATATGCTCGCATGATGCAGAGTACCAATCCACTGGGATATGCCCGACTTGAAAAAGAGCTTCCTGTAATCAATGAAGACAGAATCAAAATTCAGGAAGAAATCATTAAAATTCAGGTAGGCTGGATGGAAGATTTTGCAAAGCTCTATCCAAAGCTTTCCGGAAATATGAGAACAATCCGTACAAGTTCCGATACAAGTTTTAACACTTCTTATGAAACGTATCTTAGAGGAGAACTTTGTACGTATTCAGAAAAAACAATGCTTTTATATGCAAGCTTTATTATAGGTCTTTTGAAGGCTGGACGAAATCTTGCAATTGAAATCATGAGAAATACTGCAAAGCTTTATGGATTTGAATCTTTAAAAGAAGCGGAAGAGAAACAGTAATTATGAATCAATTGAATAACCCTGAATTAATGTCTGCGCTGCAAAGGGAAATTCCAATCCTGACAGCGCAGATTCAGGCTTTATATGCTGAATTAGACAAAAAATTTCATCTAAATGGTGCTTCCATTCCGATTACTTTCGGATTTGATAAGGATTTGCTCGGTTCTTACACACAGGCTGGAAATGGAAAAAAAGAACATTTTCATTTTTCTCTGTACTTTGTAGGATATTCAGTAGAGCATCCGTTAAGTAAGGAAGATCGATTGGACTTATATAAGCATGAATATGCTCATTATATGCAGTACAATTATGCGATTCCAAAGCAGTACGAATGGCAGCCGGGAATTCATGGCAGTGCATGGAAATATTGCTGTTCGCTGGTAGGAGCTGCGCCAACACCATATTATAAGGCAGGAGAGGCTCTTTTAAAACATAATTATGACAAGGTTTTAAAAAATCCTATTCATGACAAAACAGTTTCTTTGCGCGACAATTACAGAAGAGAGCGAAAATATCAGGAATCGAAAAACAGCATTATACAGTATGAAATCGGTGAAATTGTGAACCATCCGAAATTTGGTGAAGGATGTATTGAAAACATTGAACAGCTTTCGGGTTCTGTTCGATTGCACATCCGCTTTGGAGAAGAAGTTAAAGTCATTGATCAGAAATGGCTTTTACGAACGAAATATCAGAAGTAATAAGGGGGAAGAAATAATGTTAGAAAAAATGAAAACAAGAAGAAGCATTCGTAAGTTCAAATCAGATATGGTTCCAAAGGAAATCATTGAAAAGATTGTGGAAGCAGGGACTTATGCGGCATCTGGTATGAATCGTCAGCCTGGGCTCATTGTTGCAGTAACAAATAAAGAATTGCGCGACAAGCTTTCTAAGATGAATGCAGGGATTATGGGTGCAACTATCGATCCATTTTACGGTGCACCGGTAGTTTTAATTGTCTTAGCAGATAAGTCTGCACCAACATACCTTTACGATGGAAGCCTTGTTATGGGAAATTTAATGCTTGCTGCTCATGAACTTGGTATTGGAAGCTGCTGGATTCACAGAGCAAAAGAAGAATTTGAATCTGAAGAAGGAAAAGAACTGTTGAAATCACTTGGCATCGAAGGTGAATATGAAGGAATCGGACATTGCATATTAGGATACGTGGATGGAGAATATCCGGATATGAAACCAAGAAAAGAAAAAACAGTTTACTGGGCTGAATAATCAAGGTTTTACGAGGAGAAATCGTCGTGTACAAAGAGATTACAAACTGATAGAAACATTTGTACTTATTATCGCGATACTGATTCTGCGACATATCCTAAAAGGACGAATTAGTCTTCGGATTCAGTATGCCATCTGGCTACTGGTGGCGGTTCGTTTGTTAATTCCTATTAATTTTGGCAGCACATTTTTGAGTATAGAAAATTATACAAATCAATTAAAGGAATATAAAGTAGAAGAACAGGAAACTGATGTGGTTGTTTCTCCACCAGTCATAGAAAATGAATATAAAGTTAAAATATATGATAATGTTGTACCACAAGACACTTCAGTCGATAACATTCGCTCTGAACTTCAAAAGCCGGTGGAGATTATCGCTTTATTATCCCGGAAGACCAGGTCGTATGGACAGACAGATATAAAGCTATGCGTTCGATTGCCTCTGGCGATGGTAAATGGAAAGATAGTGAACGCTCTATGGGTATCTGGGTTGTATTTAATGATGAATGGACCTGTATGACGGATTCCGGCTTTATTGTTGATTTTTCGAAACGTGCGGAATTGGATTTACCAGAAGCAGAAGACTTCTATCAAATGTGCCTTACAGAAGCCAAAGATAATATGATCAATTCCCCAGTCAGACCGGAAAAAATTACAACAATACGCTCTGCGACACTTGAATACAATGGTGCTTATACTGTAATGGATGCAGAACTATTATCGCAGCTCCAAAAGAATCTTTCTGCATCTAAAGAAATCCGCAGAGGAGCAGCAGCTGGATTCACCGTATGGAAAGAAAGAATATAGCGGACATGCAGCAATTCCGACATGGTTTTTAGAACATAGCGGAGTATATCAGGGTGAAAAAATCAAAGGTTATGACGCATTCAACTTAGATGATACGGTATTTACCCATATAAAATTGTTCTTTGATGGCGGATATTATATTGTTGTAATGGACGAAAAAATCGAATCTTTCCATAATGCTATGGGACCATATTACGAATAAATATTTTGGTGATAATATCACGGAAGTTCTCCTGATGTCTGGTTATAATAAGACCATAAATAAGACAAACACAAGGAGGACACAATATGTCAGCTATTAATATTAATAAAGAAAATTACAATGAAGAAGTTTTAAATTCCAGCAAACCTGTTTTATTAGATTTCTGGGCACCATGGTGCGGACCATGTCGCAGAGTAGTTCCAATTGTTGAAGAAATTGCACTGGAACGATCCGACATCAAAGTTGGGAAAGTCAACGTGGACGAGCAGCCGGAACTGGCAAGAGAGTTCAATGTGATGAGTATTCCAACATTAGTGGTAATGAAAGACGGAAAAATCGTAAATCAGTCTTTAGGAGCCAAACCAAAGAATCAGATTTTAGCAATGTTATAAGAAATTTTTAGAACTGGGGAGAAATCCCCAGTTTTTTGACTTGCAGGGAATATTCTTTAAATTTATTGAACTATTTATTCTATATTGTGATATAATGCGATCATAATAAATGTGATATTGAATTGGAGAACTCTATGGAATTAAAAGAAGTTTTATTAAAAAGAAGAAGTGTAAGAAAATTTACGGACGAACCTGTTTCCAAAGAACATATTGACGAGCTGATGCATGCTGCAATGAGTGGTCCAAGTGCATGTAATAAAAAGCCTTGGGAATTTTATGTAATTACAAACGACAAAAAATTAGAGGAATTAAAATCAGCATCCAGATTCACGAAGATTTCTGCAAAGCTTGCGATTGTTGTTTGTGGAAACCTGAAAAAAGCATTACCGCTGAAATTTGCAAATTACTGGATTCAGGATTGCAGTGCTGCGACTGAGAATATTCTGCTTAGAGCTACAGATTTGGGTCTGGGCGCTGTATGGTGCGGCATTCAC
>CAZYUZ010000069.1:0-9638 GCA_964650775.1 uncultured Lachnoclostridium sp.
AAGAAATCGTAAATAATTTCATTTAATGGAAGTTCATAACGTAATAATGCACGGGTTGTCTCCATGTATTACATGCCAAGGTAAATACCACGTCTTTCCTGGCAAAGTTCCATGATAGAACCAATAAATTCCGTAGTTACCATGATTTCTGCACTTACCATTGGTTCTTCCATGTAATCAATTTCTGACGGGTCAGGTAAGTTGGAAGGGTTGGTAAGTTCAATCATCTCACCATTTGTCTTCATGACATGGTAGATAACGCCCGGTGCGGTTGTTACAAGGTCAAGATTATATTCTCTCTCTAAACGTTCCTGAATGATTTCCAAATGAAGCAGTCCTAAGAAACCGCAGCGGAAACCAAAGCCAAGGGCTAAGGATGTTTCCGGCTCAAACTGTAATGCAGCATCGTTTAACAGCAGTTTTTCCAGCGCATCACGTAAATCCGGATATTTCGCACCATCCGCCGGATACATACCGCAATAAACCATTGGAAGTACTTTTTTATAACCCGGTAATGGTTCTGCACATGGGTTTACTCTGTTTGTTACCGTATCACCAACGCGGGTATCTTTAACATTTTTAATGCTGGCAGTGATGTAACCTACCATACCTGCTGAAAGTTCTTCACATGGAATAAACTGACCTGCACCAAAATATCCAACTTCTACAACATCTGCAGTTGCACCTGTTGCCATCATCTTAATCGGTGTACCTTTTTTCACAGTACCTTCTTTGATACGGCAGAAAATGATAACACCTTTGTAAGAATCATATAATGAATCGAAAATCAGTGCCTGAAGCGGTGCTTCCGGGTCACCTGTTGGTGCTGGTACGTTGTGCACCACTGCTTCTAATACCTGTTCGATATTCAGACCTGTTTTGGCCGAAATCTGCGGTGCATCCTGAGCTTCTAAACCAATCACATCTTCGATTTCATCGATAACACGCTGTGGTTCTGCACTTGGTAAGTCAATTTTATTGATAACCGGTACAACATCCAGATCATGGTCTAAAGCAAGATATACATTTGCAAGCGTCTGAGCTTCAATTCCCTGTGCTGCATCTACAACAAGAATCGCTCCATCACAGGCAGCCAGCGCTCTGGAAACCTCGTAGTTAAAGTCTACATGTCCCGGAGTATCGATTAAGTTAAAAATATATTCTTCTCCATCCTGTGCTTTGTAGACTGTACGCACAGTCTGCGCTTTGATGGTGATTCCACGTTCACGTTCCAGATCCATGTTATCCAGAACCTGCTCCTGCATTTCACGACTGGTAAGAAGCCCTGTATGTTCAATCAGTCTGTCTGCCAGTGTGGATTTGCCGTGGTCTATATGTGCAATAATACAAAAATTTCTGATTTTACTCTGATCAATCTTTGACACGAAATTTCCTCCTAAGTTGAGTCCGCAGTGCCACTCGAAAAAACTTTGTTTTTCCTCGTTGCGGGCATTCATCTTATTAGTATAGCACATCTCCAAGAACCCGCGCAAGCACTTCCATTGCGTTACGCATTTCTTCTACTGTATTTGTCTGGGCTCCCGCTTCGATCAGCATAGCTCCCGGATGCAGATGCAAATTAAATCGCAGACTCTTTAAATACACTTTTCTTGCAAATCCCGGCACCAGACTGTCACTGGCAAGCTTCATCTGCATGGTCAGCGCCAGATTATTTTCAATATATGGATTTGGCAGATAATCAATTGCCCCATTTTTTTCCGAATAGCTCATACCATTAAAAAACATGACCTGGGCTGTCGGTTTTCCGTCTATCTCCTTTACCAGATGCACATTCTCTCCTACTCCGTCACGATGCAGGTCAATTACAATCTGAATACTGGGATTTTCCGACAGAATCTTTTGAATCACTGGCTCCGCCCTTGTGTACGCTTTATTTCTGTCCAGTTCTCCATTCACCATATCGAACACTTCTTTATTATGAATCACAGAATATCCCTGCCTCTGCAAAAGCGTTGTCAAATAAGACCCCATACCCACAATGGTCGTGCTCTCATCTCCGGGAATACTATCCGCAAACGCTTCTTGGGAATGGGTATGATAAATCAATATCTGCGGTCCCTCCACCTCCTTGTCTACATGAAAGTCATACTGTAAAAGTTTCTCTGCATTTAATTGTTCCGGGCTGGTTTTTGTACTACTATCCACATTATACAGGCGGCTGATGAGAAACTCATAATCTTTTAACTGTTCCTGCGTATATGCCACCTCGAAGGACTCCTCCAGCACCTCTGCCTGACTGGTTTCTTCCTCTTCCAATAAAGTCTCAAAAGACAATAAATTTTCCTCCGCCAGCTGTTCTCTAAGTTCCTGGTCCGCTTCCAGCGGCGGGAGCCTTTCTGCTATTTCCGATTCTACCACCGTCGCTTCAATTTCTGCAGTAATTGGCAGTTCCTGTTCCTCCCACGAAAGCATCTGCGCCAGATTCGGAAAGATAAATTCCACAGCAAGTTCAGAGGCATCTGTTCTTTTGCCCAGGCATAAAATCAACAACAATGCGACACAAACTACCGCAGTCTTTCCGACTCGCCCCATGAAACACTCCTATCCAAACGCCTTTCTACCTAATATATTCAATGTGTCATCTAAAAATTCAGTTCAAATGTCATATTCAGCGCTTCCGATATGGTATAGCTAATGTTCTTCACAGTTTCATCAATGTTTTTGGGAGTTACAAACATTCCGACGATGCCATTTGGAATTTTGTCCACATCTTGACAGACGTCATACACGATCGTAGCTGCATCTACAACGAGGGGAACCCCAATTGCCACCACTGGCACTCCAAGGGACTCCAAATTTAGGCCTTTTCTGTGATTTCCAACGCCTGACCCCGGATTAATGCCGGTGTCAGCAATCTGAATTGTCCGCCCCAAACGCTTTACACTTCTTGCAGCCAGCGCATCAACGGCAATCACCAGCTGCGGTTTTGTCTCATTAATAACTCCCTTAATGATTTCCAGTGTTTCCATTCCGGTCTGGGCCATCACTCCCGGCACAATCCCGCTGATGGCTGCGACCTTTTTATCCGGAAACGCATATTCCCCATATTCTCTTAAAATGTGTCTGGTAATATACAGATTTCCAACGACTTCCGGCCCCAGCGCATCCGGTGTCACCTCTCTGTTTCCAAGGCCAACCACCAGCACTGATTCCACGTCATCCTTCAAAAGCGCCTTTAACTGCTCCGATAGAGCCTCCGATATTTCCCTGTGACTGCCTTCATCCGGCATAGCCATATCCGGTGCTTCCAGGGTCAGATAAGTTCCCACCGGCTTTCCAATCGCTTTCGCTCCATTTTCAGTTTCAATCACAACTTTGGTGATTGTTACATTTCTTTTTTCATCATAGAATTCCTCAAAATTCACACCTCGCATTTCATTTTTTTCGGCTTCCAGCCGTTCTTTTGACTCCAGTGCAAGGTCCGTTCTGATTGGAAAATGTCCCATTTTTTACTGCTCCTTTTTCTTCCTGTCTTAGCGCTATTTTTTCCTAAATTTTAGTGTTTTATGTATTGACAGAACGAGCTCCTTCATTTATTATAATTAGGTACGTTTTTAAGTTCGGTAACCGTGTCTCACCGTAAGAAAACGAATGAATTATTAGTAAAATAGAAAATATAAGTAACTGCATACAACCCTCGCAGTTACGATGTAAACCATTTAAAAACTTGGAGGAAATTACAATGGCAAATATCAAATCCGCTAAAAAAAGAGTATTAGTAGCTGAAAGAAACGCTATGAGAAATAAGTCTATCAAATCTGAAGTTAAGACAGCTATCAAAAAAGTTGATGCAGCTATCGCAGCAAAAGATGCAGAAGCAGCAAAAGCAGCTTACAGAGCAGCAGTTTCTGTAATGGACAGCGCAGCTTCTAAAGGTGTATACCACAAAAAAACTGTTGCAAGAAAAGCTTCTCGTTTACAGAAAGCTATCAACGGTTTAGCATAAGAACGAATCATAAAAGCCTTATCTGATCCCGTCAGTCAGATAAGGCTTTCTTTATGTCCAGATATTATCTTTTTGAATATTTTAAGATCAGCAGTTCCACTGACATACGGTCATTCATTGCACCGGTCTTTACTGCCTCTTCGCTTGCCACACATTCTTCTACAGCTGCACGCAGCTCTTCTTCCGTAAAGCTTTTTGCCTGTGCCTGATACTTTTTCATGGCAAATGGTACAATTCCTGCCTGCTTGGCAATCTCTGAATTCTGCATCCCTTCTTTCGCAAGAAGCTTCACCTGATACAGTTGATTGAACTGTCTTGCAATGAGAAATAAGATTCGCATCGGAGGCTCTTTTAAGGAAAGCAGGTCTTCATACAATTCAAGCGCCTGTTTCTGCTTCCCTTCCGCAATGGCATTGACCATTTCAAAAATCTTGTTTGTTGTCTGAGTGATGCAGACATGTTCCACATCCTCGGTGGTGATCACATCTCTTCCCTCTGTATAGGCTACCAGTTTATCCAGCTCATTTTTAATCAGCTGCATATCACTGCCGGTTTTTGTCAGGAATGTCAGCAGAGTTTCTTTTGTGACATTTCTACCTTCTTTTTTAAGCATTCCAAGAATCCATTTGACCAGAGTATCTTCTTTCTGGGTCCCAAATTCAACAACTCTGCCGCATTTTTTCACTTCTTTGTAAAGGCGGTTTCTTTTGTCGATTTCTTTTTCCACGAAGATGAAACAGGTGCTTTCCGGCACAACTGCCATATAATCGGCAAGTTCCTCACATTTATTCTTGAAAAAACTGCTGTTCTCAATCATTAGCACGCGTCTGTCAGCAAAAAACGGTAAGGTCTCTGCCATATCGATCACGGCACGCGGATTAATGTCTTTTCCTTCATAGTAGGAATAGTTCATCGTATCCCCGTCCATGACAAGCGCATCCCGGAGTCTCTTTTTATACTGGTTGCGCAGATACGCTTCCTCACCGCATAAAAGATATACATTTTTGAAATTTTGCTGTTTTAAATCCTGCAGTAGCTGCTCCATGCCAGACTCCCCTCGTTCAAATTTCGCCTTTAAGTATACCTTAATCCTCCCCTCTTTGCAAGAAAAGGGTAAAGGTCTCGCCATCGCTTTCGATCATCAGCGCACCTCGCGCAAAAGTCGTCTCCACCTGACTGCCCGCTGCATATAATCTTTCTAAAATGTCCTCACTCGGGTGACCGTAACTATTTCGTCCGACAGAAATCAGGCTAAGCTGCGGTCTGATCATCTCCAAAAACGCTTCACTCCCGGAATATTTTGAACCATGATGAGATACTTTCCAGACATCAACGTCTTTCAGAACTCCGTTTTCCATAAGATCCTGTTCTCCTTCAAATCCCATGTCCCCTGTCAAAAGCATGGAAAATTCACGAAATGTCAGATGAAGAACTGTAGAGCTGTTATTTTTATCCTCTGTATAAGCACCTTTCACAGGATACAGGCATTCCAAAACAAAATCCTCTCCTGTAATCTGATCTCCGGCACCAATGACCGCCACTTCAATCCCTTTCTCTTTCGCCAGTTCCCATAATTCCAGATATTTTTCATCCGGATTTGCGATTGCCGGAAAGAAAATCGTTCCGATTTTCACGAAGTCCAGACCATCCTGCATTTCCAAAAGCTCTCTGATGCCGCTGATATGGTCCTCATCCAGATGCGTCAGAATGATATAGTCCAGCTTCTCTATGCCTTCATACTTCAAATATGGAAGAATCCGATATTTCCCTATATTTTTCTCAGAGATGCTGCCACCGTCAATCAGGCAGGTTGTCCCCTCCGGCAGGCACATATACAGACAATCTCCCTGCCCCACGGAAAGTGCTGTAAATTCAAATGCACTTCCAAACCTTAATGTGACGATCAAAATCGCCAACGGCAAAAGCAGCACAAATCCCCGCCTTTTTCCATACCACAATCCCAAAAGTCCAATCACCAAAAGAATATAATATACAATCATCTGCCATGGTTCTTCACATCCCAGTCGAATGACAGCATGCGGCAGTTTCACAAATATTTTTCCCAGAATTTCATAAAATGAAAGCACCAGATGTGCAGGAAGCCCTATGTTTTTCCCAAAAGACGCCCATAGACAGCCCGTCAGCATTCCCGCGCCTCCAAATCCCATCACAACCGGCATACACGGAATGACAATCAAATTCAACAAAATGGAATACAACGGATACTCATAAAAGAAATGAACCGTAATCGGATAGGTCATCAATGACAACGAAATACTAAGAAGAATTGTTTTGGTAAAATTCTTTTGAGGTTCAAACGCAGACTGTAAAATCGGGTACACAAAACAAATCCCCAAAATCGCTCCAAAGGAAAGCAAAAAACCAGCCTGTCTTGCCTGTAAAGGGTTGCGCAGCAGAATCATGATCGCTGCCAGCGCCATTCCACTTGCCATATCGTACGTTCTTCCAAGAATATCGGCAAAAATCATTACAAGGAACATACAGACTGCGCGGATGGTAGAAATCCCAAAACCTGTCATCATTCCATAAAGTAACAGCAAAATGCCGCTTGGAATTCCGGCTTCCATGAAAGTCAGTCTGCATTTTCGAAGCAAACGATAGAAACTGATTCCAATCATGGAAATATGCAGACCGGAAATTGCCAGCAAATGAGAAATGCCATTTTTCTGATACAGCAGCTGGTCTTCATCCCGCAAGGATGATTTATCTCCCAAAAGCACTGCCTTTAAAATTCCTGCATCCCTTTCGCTAAACAGATCCATTAATTGTCGGGATAAATATTCTCTCAATAATATAACTTTTTCAATGAACAACCACGCTCCTCTCGCCTCTAATACTGCATCAGTCTGAAAAGTGTATAAAATTCCCTGGCTCTGATAATAACTTTCCCCGTCAAACTGTCCCGGATTATCCGCAGGGTTTACCTGATAAATTGTTCCATAAAGTGATAATTCACATCCGATTGGATATGATGTGCCTTTTTGTGTGAAGGCTAACACAGAAAATTTTGATTTTGTACTGTCACACAGACAGTTCTTTAAATAATATGCCTGACTATCTTCTTTCTCTTCTCGTTTCGTTACCGTTCCGGTAATCGTCACACTTTTCCCCGAAGGGATGTCCGGCGTATTATACCAGACATCCTTCGGCAAAATCCATAAGATCAACAGGAGAAGGAGTGCTGCAAGGCATAAGGGCCTTCTTCGCATCTATTCTCCTTTCTCAACAATTTCCGGGTTCTTCTGGAAAGTTGTTGCCAAACTGATATTGTCTTTATAGCTGATTGTAGTTTCACCATTAACAAGAATCTGAACGCCTGTAATTCCCGGCAAATCTGTCAGGGAATTTACAATCGAATAAATGGTAACTGTACCAAGTACGTCATATCCCTGTGCAGTAAATCCCGTATCCAGATTCACATAGCAGACACCGTCTTTTGTTGTAACACTCATTACCTTTGTGTCCTTTGGAATTGTGGCATAAAAGCCTTCTTCTGTCGGTCCGGCAATCAACTGTTCTACAACAACCTTTTCGACCGCAACGTTTGCATTATATTCAATAACGCACGCCTGATTTTTCAGCTTGTCACCCTTTTTATTTGCAAAGTAAAGGTTCAATGTTGAAATCTTTGTCGCATTTTCTTCACTTCCCATATTATCAAGGAAGGTATTTTCATTCATCAGCCCGATCACATTTCCTTTGGTGTCTTTGATATTTTCTCCGGCAACCCGGATTCCGATAAAGCTGATTTCTTCCACCTGAACCATGGTCTTTACAATGGCTGCACGTACCAGCACTTCTGTAGCCTTGTCCATATTCAGGTATTCTGTACTAAAGTCCAGATACAACTGTTTTCTGTCCATGGTATAGCTCAAAAGCATTACATTTTCCGGAATGGTTCTGCGAAGATCTACAGATTCCGGAACCTCTTCTAACTTTGCCAAAAGCTCTTCCACTTTCACTTCCGGTCCATCACCGGTCATTTCATAACTTACCGGAACAAGGGCGGTTGCATCTTTCGTCAAATAGTACACAACCGTTCCTCCCTCTGGAACTTCGTTTTTCGCGCATCCCGCAATCAGGAATGTAAACATTGCAAGGATCAGGAATATTCTTAACTTTTTCATATTCATTCTCCTTTCTAAACAATGTAATTGAGCGGAATCCGAACAGTAATGGCTGTTCCCTCATTTACCACACTGGAAATTTCAATAATGCCTTTGTGCATCAGAACAACGTTTTTTGCAATGGAAAGCCCCAGACCTGTGCCGCCAATTTCCCTGGAGTGTGATTTGTCCACACGATAAAATCTTTCAAAAATATGTTCCTGATCTTCCTCTGGAATACCACATCCGGAATCAGTCACCTTCACATAGAAAAACTTATGGTCCGCATCCAAAGATACGTGAACCCAGCCGTTTTCTTTATTATATTTAATCGCATTTTCCACAAAGTTGGTCAGAGCCAGCGTCAGTTTCACTTCATCTACCTCTGCTACAACTTCTCGGAAGCTTTCAAATACCATTTCGACATTCTGTTTTGCTGCGATTGGTTTTAAACGTTTTAAGGTCAGCTCCAGAAGTTCATTGATACTGTGCGCCTGAATATTCATTTCTGCCTGTGTTTTATCCAGTTTTACCATGGTAAGCAGGTCCGCAATAATCGCATTTTCACGGTCAATTTCTGCGGAAATATCTTCCATGAACTCGCGATAAAACTCTACCGGCGCATCCGGCATCTGCACAAGAGAATCCGCCAGAACCTTCATGGAGGTCAGTGGTGTTTTCAACTCATGAGACACATTGGATACAAATTCTTGACGAGACTCATCCAGAAGCTTTGATCTTGCCACCATCCGATTAAATGCATCTGCAATCTGTTCTGTTTCCGTATAGGTAGTTTCCTGAATTTCATCTGCCATATGTTCGGCTGTGACAGCATTGAATTTTTTGCTCAGACGTTTTAATGGATAGACAAACCAAAAAGCCAAAACTGCCGCAATCATTGCTGCCACAATCATGATAATTGTCAGAATCAGGCTGACAGAATCGTAAAGCACCTCTCTGTTATCCGTAATTGCGTCCAAAGATGCACTGACCAGAATGACTCCCAACGTCTCTGTTGTCCCTGCTGTCTCATCAATGACCCTTTGAATCGGCACCGCAACTTCAACAAATCGTCCACTGACCACATGCACACTGGCACCCGTTTTAAAGCAGCGGATTACCTCTTCTACAATCATCGTTTTGGAGGCTTCCATACTGTAGGTATCTGCGATGACCCTCAGGTCCTGATCAATGATCATGATTCGTCCATCATAGAGAGAGGAAATCAGTGATAATTCTCCCTGAATGGTATCTGATTTATTGCTGTTTAAATAATCGCTGGCAACAATCTGATTCGAGATAATCTTACACTGATTCTGCACATCCGTTGTACGAACTGCAATGGCTCTTTCATAATATGCATTCAAAAAAACATTTGACGCAAGTATCGCTGGAACGATTCCTAGTAGCAGGAAAGTCACAAAAAGCCTGAAACTCAGGCTTTTCAATGATTTACGTATGATAAATAATAAATTTTTAACCTTTGAAGTAATAACCAACACCCCACTTCGTGTGTACATATTTTGGCTCGCTCGGATTTGCTT
>CAZYUZ010000070.1:0-9517 GCA_964650775.1 uncultured Lachnoclostridium sp.
TTCTTCTTCGCCATGAACTTTCACTGTTACATGAGTTCCTGAAATACCGCATTTTGACATTTTTTCCATGGAAAACTCCACATGTGGAATTCCAAGTGTGTTTAACTTGTCTATCATTTTCTCCGGCTGTGGAAAAAGCTCTAAAAGGGCGGCAGTCAGCATATCCCCAGCAGCACCCATTCCACAATCTAAATATAATGTTTTCATGATTTTTTCTCCATATGATTAATTCTGCTGGCGCTAAATCCGGCCCCAAAACCGTTATCAATGTTGACAACCGTTACACCGCTTGCGCAGGAATTTAACATTGATAAAAGGGCAGATACCCCGCCAAAGGATGCACCATAGCCTACGCTGGTAGGTACTGCAATGACCGGACAGTCTACAAGACCGCCGACTACACTTGCAAGAGCGCCTTCCATGCCGGCAACCGCGATAACAACACTGGCATCCATCAGTAAATCCAAATGAGATAACAGGCGGTGAACACCTGCAACACCTACATCATAAAGTCGAACAACTTCATTTCCCAAAACCTCTGCAGTCAGTGCAGCTTCTTCTGCCACCGGAATATCACTGGTACCGCCAGTAGCGATAATGATTTTTCCAATTCCATCAGGCTTTGGAAGAGTGCCGATGATACCGATTCTTGCCTGGGCATGATATGTCATTTCATGCTGTTTAGAAATAATGTCAGCAGATTCTTTAGATAAGCGTGTGATCAAAATGGTCTTCTGCCCATTTTTTAACATGGCATCACAGATTCCAATGATCTGCTCCGGTGTCTTTCCTTCCCCGTAAATGACTTCGGCAGCTCCTTGTCTGATCTTACGGTGTAAGTCCACCTTCGCATATCCGATGTCTGCAAAAGGCTCTTTCTTTAATTCCAGCAAAGCTTCTTCCAGTGAAATTTCGTTATTTTTAAATTGTTCTAAAATCTTTTTTATATCACTCATGAACGAACCTCCAGATCCACCGTAACGGCAGAATAATATGGTTTCAATTTCTCTAATATTTCTTTTCTATAGAATAAAAGTTTTTCCAATTGTTCTTCGCGAACCTGAATTTTTGCATCATTACCGGATAAACGAATACGAAAATCAGTAAAGCCTAAATCTGATAATGCTTTTTCGGATATTTCTGTAACATGTAATTTGTCTGCAGTGATTTCGACACCTGTTGGAATTCTGGTGGCAAGGCAGGCATAGGCTGGTTTGTCCCATGTGAATAGCCCTGCTTTCTTGGAAAGTCTGCGCACTTCTGTTTTGGTGATGCCACATTCACGTAATGGAGAATGCACCTGTAATTCTTTCACTGCCTGCATTCCCGGACGATCATCTGCATCATCGGATGCATTATTTCCATCGATGATCACATCATAGCCATCTGCTTTTGCGGCTTCGATGATTTTACTGAAAATTTTCTTTTTGCAATGGTAGCAGCGATTCGCAGGATTTTGTACAACGAGAGGCTCAGATAATACATCAACCTCCAGTATCGTCATAGCTGTACCAAGCTCTTTTGCAAGTCTTTTGGCATCATCTAATTCAAATTGAGGCTGAAATGCGGATTTTACATAATAAGCGTGAAGATCACAGCCAGCCTGAAGTCCTGCATATAATAAATATGCAGAATCTACGCCACCAGAAAATGCCAGTGCCACTTTTTTATGTTGTTCAAAGAAATTTTCTAAAGTCATCTGTGAAACTCCAATCAATTGCTTTAAATTAAATGTTAATCGTTGGGCAAAAATAAGTCAACTTCTTAATTTTTGTAATTTACATTCGTGTTTTGTCAAAATTAGATTAATAGTTGACGCAGTCCATAATTCGGAGTATAATGGACTGCGTCAACTAAATTATTTGGTTGGCAGATTGTGAGGAACGTTTTATGAAGAAAATTATGAATCCACGCTTGATGCTGATTGTGTCTATGGTGATATTCGGTACATTAGCTCCTTTTGTACGAAATATCCCGGTTTCTTCCGGAGAGTTAGCATTGTATCGTGCTGTTTTAGCAGCTCTTTTGATTGCAGCTTTTTTGTTAGTCACCAAGCAGAAAATACCTTTTGCGAATATCAAAAAAGAAGTTCCATTACTTCTTGCTTCAGGTGTTGCAATGGGAATTAACTGGATTCTTCTGTTTGAAGCATATAAGTACACAACGGTATCCGTTGCTACATTGAGCTACTATTTCGCTCCGGTTATTGTCACAGTTGTCTGTCCTATTATTTTTAAGGAAAAGCTAACAATCAAGCAAATTATATGTTTTGTGATGTCCACAGTGGGACTTGTGCTGATTACTGGTATTGGTGATGTGGGCGGTGGAAGTGATTTTGTCGGAATATTGTTTGGATTGGGAGCAGCAGTATTCTACGCTACGGTCATTCTCCTAAACAAATTTATTAAAAATGTTGAAGGGATTCACAGAACATTTTTGCAGTTTCTTTCTGCCATTGTCATTTTGCTTCCGTATGTTATGCTGACAAGTGGAGTGACGTTAGGAAATCTTAATAGCGTAGGCTGGGTGAATCTGTTGATTGTCGGTCTCATTCACACTGGTATAACCTATTGTATGTACTTTTCTTCTCTGAAAGAATTGCCAGGGCAAAAAGCGGCGATCCTCAGTTATATCGACCCATTGGTTGCGGTATTGATTTCTGTTACGATCTTAGGAGAGACTATGACATTGTGGCAAGTGATAGGCGGTATTTTGATTTTGGGCTTTACGCTTTGGAATGAAATTTCACCGAACGCCAAGAATTAGGGAGGTAATGATGTTTTCCGCTGACCAAATTGCTGATATACAAGGATTCAACAAGGTGTATCAAAACTTATTGAAGCAAATCGACGCAGCTATTTTGAAAACTGGATATACTTTGACAGAGAAGGATGTTCTGTTGGAAATCAGCAAAACGGAGCGATGTACTGCCAATATTCTTATTCAGCAGTTAAACATCGACCGCAGTTACATGAGTCGAATGATCGCAAAGTTTGAAAAACATGGACTGATTGAAAAGACACCGTCTCAGACGGACAGCCGTGTTCGCTATATTCGGTTGACAGAGCTGGGACATAAAGAAATCAATCGCCTGAGCGATATTCAAAGCAATCATATAGGCGCTATATTCAATAAATTGAGTGAGGAAGACCAACAAGCAGTATGGCAATCCATGGTCGCAATCCGAAATAAGCTGAGTGATGCAAACGATGTAATAACGATTCGCCCGTTTACTCAGAGTGACATTGAATATGTGATTTCTCGCCATAAGACACTCTATTATGCGGAACGCCATCTTAGCGGAACCTTTTCTGCGTATGTGGATGAAATTGTTTATCGATTTGTGAATAACTTTGATTCCCAGACGGATTGTCTGAAAATACTTGAATGTAACGGTGTTCCGGCAGGCAGTATCGCAATCGCAAAGGCTGATAAAGATACTGCGCAGCTTCGATTTTTTATGTTGGAGCCGGAAATGAGACAGCGGGGATACGGCAATCGCCTTATGGATATGGCACTGGATTTCTGTCGGGAAAAAGGATACAAGAAGGTTTTCCTGCTTACGATTACCGCACAGGTCATTGCACGCCATGTTTATGAAACACACGGATTTTATAAGGCTGCTTCGTATGATAAATCCGAATGGGGTGACGGTGTTGTCGAAGAACGTTGGGTACTTGAACTATGAACCATGGCATTATCGCTATGTGGTCAGAACGCTTTTCGTTAAACTCTAATTCGGTCTTCTTGTGGCATTATCCTGGAAACTAAAATAATCCGGGCGGTGGCGTGATTGTGTGTATTCAAACATCACGCCATCGCTATTGTAAGTATGGGAACTTACAACTGCCATACAGTTATAGTCACCAAGTTCCAGATATTTTTCGTCAATCTGAGTCATTTTTTCAACAGTCATGATACGACGGCTGGTGACAATGTTGACACCCAATGTATTTTCTAAATAATCATAAATTGATTTTTCAGCAATTTCTTTTGTTAATCCTGCTGCAACACTTTTTAAAAAGTAGTTGTGGTTCAAAATCAGTGCTTTTCCATCTAAATAATGAAGTCTTTGTAAATAGTAAATTTCATCACCGATGTTAAATCCTGTCTTTGCGGCAATCTTTTTGTCTACCACCAGTTCTGCGAAATGAATTACTTTCGTTTCTGGTTTCTGTTTATTTCTTTTTGCAGATTCTGTAAATGTTTCGATTCCTCCAATTGTAAAGGAAGTCTGCAGAGCAGGCTGAAAAATAACTCTTACCCCTTTTCCCTGCATGGTCTGAACATACCCGTCAGATACCAGATCGCTAATCGCACGGCGAATAGTATTGCGGGAGCAGTCATATTCCTGCACTAAAGTGTTTTCTGAAGGAAGCATTTCCTGAAATTCATACTCTTCAGTCTCTATTTTTCTTTTTAAGTCTTTATAAATTTCTGCGTATTTTGCTTTTGGCATAAGCTCCTCCACTTGTTTGAACATCTATTTTCTATTATAATTGTTCTAAATAGAATGTCAAGAAATGGTCTTAATTAGAAAAAATAAAACTTGTTCAAACAAGTTTTAAAATAAGTGTTGACATGTTTAAACAAGTGTGATATAACAGAATCACAAGATAACTTGTTTAAACAACTATGCGCGCGTAAAACATTTATTTTTAATTTAATTAAGGAGAATCAAGATGGGAAAATACACAAATGATGCAAAAGAACTGTTGCAGCTTGTTGGTGGTAAAGAAAACATCGCAGCAGTATCACATTGCGTTACACGTATGAGATTCGTTTTAAACGATCCAAAAAAAGCAGACATCGAAAAAATCGAAGCTATGAAGGTTGTAAAGGGAAGCTTTACACAGGCAGGCCAGTTCCAGGTAATCATTGGAAACACAGTTCAGGATTTTTATAATGACTTTACAGCAGTTGCAGGTATTGAAGGCGTTTCTAAAGACGAAGTCAAGAGTGCTGCTAAACAGAACCAGAACGTTATTCAGAGAATTATGTCTGTATTAGCTGAAATCTTTGCTCCACTCATTCCGGCAATCATCGTTGGTGGTTTGATCTTAGGTTTCAGAAACTGTATTGATAGCTTATATTTATTCGAAAATGGCACAAAAACACTTTGTGACATCAGCCAGTTCTGGGCAGGTGTTGACCATTTCTTATGGCTCATTGGGGAAGCAATCTTCCACTTACTCCCAGTTGGTATCTGCTGGTCTGTAACTAAAAAAATGGGCACAACACAGATCCTTGGTATCGTACTTGGTTGTACACTCGTTTCTGGTCAGTTATTAAACGCTTACGGTGTAGCTGGTGCAGTAGAAATTCCACAGTGGGATTTTGGTTTCATTCAGGTGGATATGATCGGTTACCAGGCACAGGTAATTCCAGCGATGTTAGCAGGATTTACACTTGTTTACCTTGAAAAATTCTTCAAGAAGATTTGTCCAGCAGTAATCTCTATGATCGTTGTTCCATTCTGCAGTTTAGTACTTGCAGTTATGGCAGCTCACTTTGTACTTGGACCAATCGGCTGGGCAATCGGTGATGTAATCTCCTCTGTAGTATACGCAGGTATTACAGGACCATTAAAAATTGTATTCGCAGCAGTTTTCGGATGCTTCTACGCACCACTCGTTATCACAGGACTTCATCATATGTCCAATGCAATTGACTTACAGTTAATCGCAGACTTCGGTGGCACAATGTTATGGCCAATGATCGCATTATCTAATATCGCTCAGGGTTCTGCTGTATTAGGTATGATTTACCTTCAGAGAAATGATGCAGAAGCTCAGGAAGTAAACGTACCAGCTTGTATTTCTTGTTACTTAGGTGTTACAGAACCAGCGATGTTTGGTGTAAACTTAAAACATAGCTACCCATTCGTATGTGGTATGATTGGTTCTGCAGCTGCAGCAATCTTCTCAGTTGCAACAAATAGTACAGCAAACGCAATCGGTGTTGGTGGTCTTCCGGGAATCCTTTCTATGCAGCCACAGTCTATGTTAACATTTGCAATCGCTATGTTAATCGCAGTTGCAGTACCATTTGTTCTTACAGTAATGGTTGGTAAAAAAAAACTTCAGAAATAACTAATGAAGTTGTTGATGTAAAAGAAGAAACTGTAGTAGAAATTAATGAATTAAAAGCATTCGCCACAGGTGAAGTGATTACTTTAGCAGAAGTAAACGACGGTGTATTCTCAGCAGGTATCATGGGAGATGGTTTTGCAATTATCCCTGAAAATGATATGATTTACTCCCCTGTAAACGGAACGATCACTGTGATGATGCAGGAATCCCGTCACGCTTGTGGAATTAAATTAGACAATGGCACAGAAATTCTTCTTCATGTAGGTCTTGATACTGTCGCAATGAAAGGTGATGGATTCAAATATCTTGTAAATGAAGGTGAAAGAGTGTCTGTGGGAACTCCACTGATCAAATTTGACAAAAATAAAATCAAAGCAGCTGGTTATGTAGATACAACTGTTTGTGTAATTACTGAACCAGGTGCTTGGGAAAATGTGAAATTTGTAACTGGCACACATGCAGTTGTAACACAGACAACAGTAGCAAAAGCAGAATAGAGGAAGAAAATGACAGATTTTAGAAAAAGTACCGTATATCAGATTTATCCAAGATCCTTCTATGACACAGATGGTGATGGGTTTGGTGATTTAAAAGGTGTGACAGCAAAGTTAGACTATATTAAGGAGCTGGGTGTGGATTACATCTGGATGACACCATTCTTTGTATCACCACAGTATGATAATGGCTATGATGTAGAAGATTATTATAATATTGATCCACGCTACGGAACGATGGAAGATTTTGAAGAACTTTCCAGAGAAGCCGAGAAACGCGGAATCAAACTGATGCTGGATATGGTATTTAACCATACTTCCAGTAACCACGAATGGTTCCAGAAAGCGCTGGCTGGAGATGAAAAATATAAGAACTTCTACATTTTCAAAAAAGGAAAACCGGATGGTTCTGCTCCAACAAACTGGGAAAGCAAGTTTGGTGGAAATGCATGGGAATATGTGCCGGAAATGGATGAATATTATCTGCATTTATTCCATGTAAAACAGCCGGATTTAAACTGGGATAACCCAGAGGTTCGTGAGGAAGTGAAGAAAATCGTCCGCTTCTGGATGAGCAAAGGCGTAAAAGGATTCCGTTTTGATGTTGTAAACTTAATCAGCAAAGATAAATATGAAGATGATTTTGAAGGTGATGGACGTAGATTCTACACAGATGGTCCAAACATTCATAAATATCTGAAGGAGCTGAATGAAGGTTCTTTTGGACAGGATGCGGAAATTATCACAGTGGGTGAAATGTCAAGCACTTCTATGGAGAACTGCTTTGGTTATGCAGGTGCAGACAGCCATGAACTTTCTATGGTATTTAGTTTCCATCATCTGAAGACTGATTTTATGGGAAATGAAAAATGGGTGCTTGTACCGAATGACTTCATGAAGCTGAAAAATATTCTCTTTAGCTGGCAAACTGGAATGGCGGAACATCATGCATGGAATGCTGTGTTCTGGTGCAATCACGACCAGCCACGCCCTGTTTCCAGATTTGGTGATGAGGGAAAATATTGGAAGAAATCTGCAAAAATGCTTGCAACGATCATCCATGGACTTCGCGGAACTCCATACATTTACCAGGGGGAAGAAATCGGTATGACCAATACTGATTTCACAAGAATCGATCAGTTCAAAGATGTAGAAAGCTTGAATCACTATGAAATCTTACAGCAGAAAGGTCTTTCAAAAGAAGATGCCCTGCGTATCATTCAGATTCATTCCAGAGACAATGGACGTACACCAATGCAGTGGAATGGGGAAGCTCATGGTGGATTTACAACAGGAAATCCATGGATTGGTGTGAATGAAAATTACTCAAAGGTAAATGCCCAGAGTCAGATTCATGATGAAACATCCATCTTTAATTACTACAAGACACTTGTGGCATTGAGAAAAGAATATGATGTGATTGCATTTGGTGACATCAAACCATTAGATCCAAAGCATCCAACGGTATTTGCATATGAGAGAACTTATGGTGACGAAAGTCTCCTTGTAGTTTGTAACTTCTATAAAAATGAAGTGGAATGGAGTGCATTTAGAAATCTGGAAGGATATGAAGCGATTCTTAGCAATTATCAGGATCAGATTATCGAGGATGAAGAAATTACACTCAGACCTTATGAAGCGATGATGCTTTACAAAAAGAATTAGTCATACAATATAAAATAAATGGGGGATTTTTGCGGTAGGATATCGCAAAAATCCCCCATTGTGCTGTAAATGAAATCGTGCTACCTTATAGCTAAAGTTAATTGAAAGACAAATGAGGTATGCAAAATGGATCGATGGAAAAAAGCTTTGCCGTGACTGTTATCAGAAGTACAAACGATTCGATATTTAATTATCTTTTTATCCCCCTAGGCGGCTTGTGAAAGTATTAACACTCTGTTATGCTAAAGCTAACCCATAACGGAGGAAAGATAATGAAGAAGAAATTTTTAAATATATTATTAGCAGCTGCGATGGTAGCAGCTGTAATAACTGGATGCGGTGGAGATAAAGAACCAGCGACTGCACCAGAAGCAACTATAGAAGAAGTAGCAGAAGCAAAAGATTCCGTCATCGTAGCTATGGGTACGAACTCTGAACCGGCATCCGGTTTTGATCCTGCTTACGGATGGGGTGCTGGAGAACACGTACATGAACCACTCATTCAGAGTACATTGACAGTGACAACAAAAGACATTGAAATCGATTATGACCTTGCAACAGATATGCAGGTAAGTGAAGACGGTCTGACATGGACTGTAACCATTCGTGATGATGTAAAATTCACAGATGGCGAAGCTTTGACTGCAGAAGACGTTGCATTTACATATAATACAGTAAAATCTGTAAGCTCTGTCAATGATTTTACCATGTTAAAAGAAGCGGTGGCAGTGGATGATACAACGGTTGAATTCCATATGGAAAGAGAATATTCTATCTGGCCTTATACCATGGCAATCGTAGGTATTGTTCCTGAACACGCTTATGGTCCTGACTATGGTTCTAATCCAATCGGTTCCGGACGCTACATTATGAAACAATGGGATAAAGGACAGCAGGTAATTTTCGAAGCAAATCCGGATTATTACGGAGAAGCTCCAAAGATGAAAAAAGTGACTGTATTATTTATGGCAGAAGATGCGGCATTTGCGGCTGTCCTGGCTGGACAGGTGGACTTGGCTTACACAGCAGCTTCTTATTCGGAACAGACCGTAGAAGGCTATGAACTTCTTTCCTTTGCGTCTGTAGACAACAGAGGATTTAACCTTCCAGCTGTAGCAAAGACAACGGATGCAGACGGCAATGTAATTGGAAATGATTTTACAAGTGATGTGCTTGTCAGACGTGCAATTAACATTGGTATCGACCGTGAGCAGATGATTGAAAATGTGATGTATGGCTATGGTTCTGCAGCATACAGCGTATGTG